>JARGGF010000380.1 GCA_029210905.1 Bacteroidales bacterium
GCACCCAATACAATCTGGTCAAATCAGGCGGCGATAAAAAAGTATACTTTTGCTGTTTATGGATATTCGGGCGTTTATCAGGAACTAGTTTCTTTGTCGGCCAATCAAACCATTGAGGGTAAACCTTTTAGCGTTATTCAATTTAAAAGAATAAAAGACATCGTTCCAGTTCAAATTCTTTATGTCCCAAGTAGCGAGTTTGAATTCCTGCAGCAAATCATTGATAACATACCAACCAATACCCTACTTGTTACTGAGGAGTGCCCATATCCTGTTTATATGGTTAATTTTAAACCAAAAAATAATGATGGCCGGACTGTTGACATTATTTCAAGGAGGGCAAAAGATGCTGGCATCACCTTTAAGGATAAATTAATTAGTATTGCTGGTGGAGATGATGATTTAAGGAGGCTTTATTCCAAAACTGACAGGGAACTGCAGAAAGAAAAACAAAAACTTGAAGAGCAACGTGCAGAAATTGCAAAACAAGAAGAAGATTTAGAGCGTTTAAAGAGTGAAAACATAAAGGAAAGAGCTGAAAATTTAAGGCAAAAAGAACTTAACAAGCAACAACGGGCCGAAATTGAAAATCAAAAAGTTGAATTAGCTGATCAAAAGGTAAATCTTGATAAAGTAATGGCAGACCTTGAGGTACAGCAGGAAAAATTAAACTTTTACAATAAAATTCTTGAAACCCAGAGCGAAAAAATAAAAGAACAACTGGAGCTGGTTCAAAAAAGTAAAGCTGAAATTGAAAAACAGGATGCAGAAATTGAAAAGAACCGAAAACTAATTGAAAGCAAAGATACAGTGCTTACTCAACAGGTTAGTCAGATTGAATTCCAAAGAACTGCAATGTTTGGCTTTTTAATACTACTTATATTAATTCTTATACTGGCTTATTTTATTTGGAAAGGATACAAAACAAAGCAAAAAATTAACGATGAACTTCGTGAAAAAAATGATGCAATTAACCAACAAAAGGAGGAAATTTACAGCCAAAATGAACAAACCGAGCTTTTAAACAAGGAATTAGAAAAATTATCAATTGTTGCTGCTCAAACAGATAATGCAGTAACCATAATGGACAAAGATGGAAATTTTGAATGGGTTAATGTTGGGTATACACGAATGTATGGCTACACACTTCAACTGCTTATAAATGAGCTAGATGAAAACATTCTCGAGGTTAGTGCACATGAAAATATTAAGAGCATTTTGGAGCAATGCCTGACCGAGAAAAAAACCATGGTATATGAAGCTTTAAACAGAACCAGGACTGGAAAAGAAATTTGGGTTCAAACAAGTTTAACCCCAATTTTAGATGCCGAAGGTAATGTAAGCAAGCTCATTACTATTGAAACTGACATTAACCGGATTAAAGAGGCTGAACGAGAAATTAGATCACAACATAAAAAGATTTTGGATCAAACTGTTGAACTGGAAAATACCAATAAAGAGCTGGAAAAACTATCGTTGGTGGCCAGTGAAACTGACAATGCAATTTCCATAATGGATGCAGCCGGCAATTTTCAATGGATAAATGAAGGTTATTCCAGGCTTTACGGTTACACATATAATCAATTGATTCAGGAATATAGTGGCAATATTATTACCTATGGAATGGATGCTGAGGTAAAAGCCCTGATTAAAAAATGTATAGAGGATCAATTGCCAGTTTCTTATCAAAACCACAGAACTACAAGAACTGGTGATAAAATATGGGTTCAAACTACATTAACACCAATCACAGACAAACATGGTAACCCCAGAAGTATTATTTCTATTTCGCAGAATATCAGTAAGTTGAAAGAAGCAGAACAAGCCTTGGGGCAGATCCGTGAAGAACTTTTGTCCCAAAAAGAAGAATTGGTAATTCAAAAAGATCATTTGGAGCAACTTAATGACAACATGATGGCAAGTATTAGTTATGCAAAAACTATCCAAACAGCTATGCTGCCTCCGGAATTAAGCTTGAACCAATATTTCGAATCATTTATTATCTACAAACCAAAGGATGTTGTGTCCGGAGATTTTTACTGGCATTCTTTTTTACCCGGGAAAAATGGTGATATTGGCAAACATTTTATTGCCGCAGTTGATTGCACTGGCCATGGAGTACCAGGCGCATTTATGTCGATGATTGGAAGCCGGTTGTTAAATGAAATTGTTAAAGAAAAAGGAATTGATCAACCCAGCCAGATCCTGGATCGAATGAATTACCAGATTAAAAGTATTCTCCGGCAGGAAGAGAACGAAAATAATGATGGTATGGATGTTTGTCTATGTTCATTAGAGAATATTCAAAACGGAAGTACAAAAATGGTTTTTGCCGGTGCAAAAAGACCATTGTATTTTTACAAAAAAAACGAACGAAGCCTTAAATATATAAAAGGCACCCGCAAGACTATCGGAGGTACCCAGGCAAAAAGAAATACCGAAGTTTTTATGGATCATGAAATATTGCTGGAAAAGGGAGATATCCTTTATCTTACCACCGATGGAATTATTGATCAACCCTCACCAGAAAGGGTTCGATTTGGGAGCATTCGGTTCATAAATCTTTTAAGGAGTATTGGAGATCTTCCTATAGAGCACCAGAAAGAAGCTATTGAAAGTACCATATATGAATTTCAGGCAAACGAGCAACAGCGGGATGATGTAACCTTTGTCGGCGTAAAAGTGTGATAAAGAAATCCTTTCCTTTATTATTTGTCCACCTCAGTTTTATTGCTTAAGTATTTCATTTACAGCAGAGCGATAGTTTTCTATGGTCTTTGCCTTTTTAATTTTTTTATATACTTTGTTGCTCTCTTCAAAAGAAAGGGAAAAATATTCCCAGAATTGCCGCATCTTGTTAAGTATATGACCAGGTCCATCAAGTTGGTTGTTATATATGCCAAATAGTTCAGAATGAAAACCAAGAAATCGTTCCAATTTAACGGATTGATCAATTTTCCTTCCCAGCAAAATTTCTTCCACCAAAAAAGGGTTCGAAATTAGTGCCCTGCCAATCATCCAGTGATTTATTTTTGGAAATTGTTGTTCAAGATTATTAAATGTCTCAATGTCTTTAATATCACCATTATAAGCAATGTTGCCAGCATACAGTTTTAAACATTTTTCAACAACTATAGGGTTGGCAAGGCCTTTATACATTTGCCTGGCAATTCGTGGATGAATTATTAGCTCTGAAATGGAGAAATGTGATAAAACCGGAAGGAGCCTGAGTATCTCATTTTCATCCTCATAACCAGAGCGGATTTTTATGGAAACGCCGGGTTTTATTTGCGGCATCACTTCTTCAAGGATTTCCTTAATTTTATCAGGAAAAGGAATCAGGCCAGAACCTAATTGCCTATTTGTAACCATAGGATAAGGGCAACCCAAATTCCAATTAAGCTCCTGGTAACCAAGCCCATTTAAATAGTCAGCTAAGTAAATAAAATCTCTTGAATTATTGCAAATAATCTGCGGAATTAAATGTATTTCAGTATTATTTTCAGGAAGGATATCAAATATTTGTGATTTTTTAATAGTCCTGTCGTTTTGCAGTCTGATAAAAGGTGTATAAAATTTCATAACACCTTTGAAATGCTTTTTAAACAAATTACGAAAGGTAAAGTCAGTAATCCCCTGAAGTGGGGCTAGTGAAAAGGTTAGATCCATTTTAAAATGTTGTAAAAGTTTTAGTTCAACCCAAAATCATCACTGTTTTCACTTATCCAAACACCGACATTTTGGATAATTTGGCCTTTTTTTTCATTTTCTTCCGTAGTTTTTGCCATAAACTTAAACCAATCAATAGATTTTTGGTGAAGCTTTTCATCTTTTGGAATTTCCTGCTGCTGAAGACTTAACCTGAGCGATAAAAAATCAACACGAAGGGCAGATAAAAATTGCTCACGATAAAGACGGGTTGTTGACTTAACAGGAAACAAAAAGCGGATACCCTTTTCCTGAGATAGTACCAAAAGAATATTTTTATTTTCAGGTGCATGAAGTACCAGGGCTTTTTCATCCTCGGGAAGCAAAGCTCTGCCAAATTCGGTACTTAAGCCAATTTGATGCAATAGATAGCCCGTGTAAATCGATTCATAATCCTCATGTATTTCATAAATAGTAGCTAATATTCCCTTTGTTTCGGAATTCCAGAAAGTAGTTTCTTCATCATCTGCCCACCACATGGCATATTCACCAGAGAGTTTGGCCTCTTTTTCAAAACGCAAATCAGCTAGTTGCAGCGTTCTGGTTGACTGGGCTTTATCTGAAATTTTTGCAAGATCAATACAAGAAAAATAGATGGCATTAGGATAGGCTGTTTTTAAGATTTTTACAGCAGCATCGTTATATTTTCTTGCATCTTCAGCATTGTAAATAAAAAAAACCGAATATCCTGTATTTTTCGATTTAAAAACAAGGGGAACCTCAAGAGCTCCTTCTTCTAATAAGCTAATATAGAGAACAGAATAGTCAAAATCTATTTTGTTGGCCTTACAAAAATCCTGAAACTTCGCAATGGCAAGTACGGCATCTATTCGTAAGGTGTTTGAATTGTGGATCTGAATATCTGTAAACCCAAATTTGTCTGCATTGGTTTGAAAATGCTCCATTTTAAATTTATTTTAAAGGGTGTGCTTCATAAATTTCTGCATTTTCCGAGGATGCTGTAAAATGCAAAATAACTTTGCCAAAATTAAATGATAATAAATAGACAGCCAATTAATATTTAAAAAAAGTAAGGCTCCTTGCCTGCTGAAAAAAATAATACATTTCCTTAAAAATACTAATCTTTGTCAATTACTTTTATCTTGCTATTTTTGTGGTATAAACTAATTATGATCTTGCAATAATTTTGACATTAACAGCTGATATAAAAAACCTTAGCGATGAGCAAATCATCGAGCATTATAAGCAAACTTCAGATAAAAACTGGGTAGGAGAATTGTATAAGCGTTATACCCGCTTTGTTTTTTTAGTTTCAATGAAATATTTAAAAAACGAAGAACGATGCCAGGATGCTGTTATGCAAATATTTGAAAAACTATTTACCGATTTTCATAAACATCAAATTGAAAAATTTAAGCCCTGGTTGCATACTGTAACCAGAAACCATTGTCTTATCCTGCTTAGGAAAGACCAATCGCTTTTGCAAAAAGAAAAAAAGTTTCAAAATGAGTTTGATACTTTTATGGAAAGCGAGGAAGAACTGCATCTTGATAATAACATTGATAGTGACAAACATTTAAATCACCTGAAAGAAGCAATTCTCCAGTTCCTTGCTTGAACTTAAGCTTCATTTTACCTTTTTCAAGCATTACTAAATCACATCTTTGAGAAAACTCAATTAAATCATTTATCAATGTGGATGCCTCTTTTCTTGCATTATCTACTTTATGAGCATCCAATTTTCCTTTCTTGAATTCAGCTCTTGCAGTTATTATATTTTTCAAA
>JARGGF010000381.1 GCA_029210905.1 Bacteroidales bacterium
TCTTGTGATTCATGCAAATAAAAAGAGACACTAATCTGAGTACCTTCATTATTTTCAATTTTCAAATCAGCCTCAAGTTGTCTGGAAAAAATATCTATTAAGTTCATCCCAAAAGATGTTTTTTTTCCTGATATCACATCCTGAGTAAGGCCACACCCATTATCATTTATGATATAGTATATTGTACTTGTCGATTTATTGTATTTGAGATTAAAAAAAAGTTTGGGATTTTTTGTATCATTAAAAGCATATTTTATTGCATTGGCAATAATTTCACCTGTTAACATACCAAGAGAAATACAGGTATTCACTCCCAAAAACACATCCTGAATAGACAGGTTGAACACAATGGGTAAGTTTTTTGTATTCAACATTTGATCTATTGTAGTAACAAGCTGATTAAGATAACTTTTTGCTGAAATTGAAGAGAGGTTGTTATTGGTATACAACATTTGGTGAACCAGAGCCATGGATGTGATACGGGAATGTGTTTGCGTAAGCGTCTTCTTTTCAGAATCATTGTCCAAACTCATAATTTGCATATCAATAATGCTTGAAATAGACTGTAAGTTGTTTTTTACCCGGTGATGAATTTCCTGAATCAGTGCATCTTTTTCCTTATTTTGTTTGGAAAGTGAAGTCTTATCAAGTAACAATTGCTCATTTTTATTAAATGCAGCGTTAAATTTTACAGATAAAAAGACAGCCTGGGTAAAACAAATAAAGAAAAAAGCAAAGGGAGCAAGGTTTACTGAGTTAATGATCTGAAGATTATTTAGTACATCATGAACAACAGCAACAAATCCAATAAACATCCCTAAAATTAATATCAGGGCGCCTTCTTGTTTATTTCTGGATGCTTTTATAAGTACAAAAACATAATACAAAGCTGCGGCCACAGCAACATAATGAAAATATTTAAGAAAATACGTACTTATTTTTATTGGCAAAACAATTGCACCAATTGCAAATAGCAAGCTTATTATAACTATTAACTTTAAAATATTTTTATTGAACTCATTTTTAAAAGAATGGTAAATAAAAAGAGCCGTAAAAGTAATTGTCAAATAAAGTGCAATTCGTTTTAAAATTAGTTGAAACTCAAAACTAAACGCTGAAAAAACAGTATAATAGAGTTCGTTGAAACTTAAGGAGTAAGTTGCTATAACCAAACAGCTCAATGCGAAGTAAAGTGTAAGCTTTTCTTTTTTTCGCATGATAAACAAGCCAAAATGATATAACATCATAAATATAATCCCACCAATAATAAAAAGACTTTGTCCCGCTGCATTTATTCTCTGTTTAACAATAGCCTTTTCTAAACCCATTTCTATACTAAAGAATAAACCTGCACTGTGTATTAAATAGTTTGATGTTTGAATTATTAAATATAAGGTATCTGTATTGGGTATGAATTCGTTCAGATGTGTTTCAAGTTCGGGTACTGCATTTTGTTCTGATTCAGCAATTGTGCCTCCATAGCCAACCGGTTGGTCATTTATAAATATTTTTGAAGAGCTTATTATTCCCAGGGTTTTTAATGAAAATGATTTATCGGTATCATTTTTATTTATAATTATTTTCAAACAATAAGTGCCAAAACCAAATACACCTAACGTATCATTAGCACAAAGCTGGCCTTTCAAATCTTTTGGCACATCAACAAATCCGTAGTTATTACTACTTTCTATACCCTCCAGTGATAAAAAGCGACTCTTGTAATATTTCCATTTTCCGTTTAGTTTAATGTTTCCATCTTGTTCAAAATTATAATTACTCAAGTCTAATGTGCCGTTTTTAATAACGGGATTAATTACTTGTGCTTCTATATTTACAGATATTAAAATATGAATCGTTACCAGAAATGCAAGTAATGATTTTCTTAACTTCATTTTCTCCAAAATGAACTTTTTGGTGGATTTATTAAATTATTACAAGTGTTTTTAAGAATACGCTAATTTTGAAGGGCTTAACTTCTGATAAAACATCTTTAACTTTAGCTGAAATATCTTTCATAGATCTTGAAAAACACGTTGTCGGTAATAAAAGTATTAACTTGATTTGTCAAAATGTTATAATTATGAAGCGTTTTTTTAACCGGCAGAAAACATTTTTAAATGCAGGTGTTTTGTAAATGAAGCTTTTATTATGTTAAATGATATTTTTGATGCTGCCCCTGGCAGTCGAATTTAAAAATAATGGACTTCTCTGGCTTAAAAGTGACAGTGAACCGAAATTTTACACTTTTTAGGGGAGTACTTTTCAGCTTAAAGAAAATATCTTCGTGCTTTTTGTTTCTGCAATGCAGCGCAACTTTATTAACCTGGTTTAAATCAATATCGAATTAAAACACTGAACTATGAAAAAAACCCTTACATTACTTGCAGTTTTTCTGTTTGCATCTATGGTTTATGCTCAAAAAGATACCGCAGAAATAAATAAGCTCATTAAAAAGTCTAAAAACCTAAGTAATTCCATTGATCCGTCAAATTATCCTAAAAATGAGCAGGAAGCTGAAGCATTAAAGAAGAAGATACTTCAGCAAATTGATGAACAAGATATCGATCCGGATGCCATCGATGAAGAAGATATGGAAAACTATAAACAGCAATCGATAAATAATGCCAACAAATTAAAAAAGAAGTTTAGTGAATACGATCCGGATAAACCTGTAAAAAAGAAAACTTATAAAGTACAAAACATCGAAATCAAATATGTTGGCAACGAGCAGGTGCAGGCCATAGCACAGCGGTTTTATAACAGATCGTATAAGGCTTTACATGCTACCGACAAGTTTAAATTTGACAATGATTTAAAACTGCTCCAGGATGCCGAAGACAAATATAAAATTGCACATCGGTTTACCGGTAAGGGTGCCAATCTTACAGCGCTGGGAAACGATCCTGACCTGGCCTGTGTCTACCTGACTTCCGCATTACTTAATTCGCCCCAGGATACTGTTGCAATTAATAATTTTGGCGCATACCTTAGAATAATTGATTCGGTGCAGACATCTCTGCCCGTTCTTTTGCATGCAGCTATGGTATGCCCCAACAGTCCGCTGATTTTAACGCAAGTTGGAAACAGCTTGTTCGAAATGGGTGATCATAACAAAGCCGAAAAATATTTTAAAGATGCGCTGAAAGTTAATCCTGATTATGGCATGGCCCACTCCGGTTTGTGTGCTGTTTATATTGTAAGGGGCGATGCCAAAAATGCAATGATCGAATTGTTTAAAGGTGCAAAAACGCTCTTTTTACCTTCAACAGCAAAAGCATACAGTAATATATCGAAAGAATTTGGGAACAATAAACCGTCAGGTGAATTTCCGGCAAAAGAAATTCTTGATGCAGTTTCATCAGAATCATATGATGTTGATGGAGACAAACGGATTAAATTGCCCAACTTTCCGGTTTGTAATGAATTGGACTGCTGGACTACATCAGGCCTTTTTGAAGCCACTCAACGATTCAGTAAGTTCATGAGTTATAATATTGCATTTAGTAAATCAATGCAAGCCGATTACAAGACTAACTCTTTACAGGGACAGTATGGGCCTGAGTATTTTATGACCACCTCCATACTGTCGCTTATTGATACCATTCACCAAAGGGAAGAGCGGAAATTCCTTAAAGAAATGGACAAACTTCATGAATCGAACAATGGACAGAATGAAAGATACCTCGAAAAGTTTTCAAGGTTTACTAAGGAGTATATTACCTGCGCTACGGGTTGTAATGGCGATGACAAATGCCTCAATAAGTGCCTTAAAAATTTCTGTACGCAAAATTGCCCCAATGCCGATGAGTTAAATTTTTTGCTAAAAGGCAATTTCGATAGTTTTAACTCGCTATTTGCAAAATACCGCAATGCCCAACGAAATAATATAAACGATGCATATGCATTTACCCAACCCTGGATTGACAGGATATTTAGCTATGAATGGAGCAAGATTTGCCAGTATGATCGCAAGACGCTTGTTTTAAAAATGATTGGGAGTTGTTATGCCACTTATTGTTATACCTCGCCCTCGCTCCAGATTGGATGCGAAGATTGCTCCATAATTTTTGAGCCCGATGAGTTGGAAATGGAAGACGTAGAAGATAAAGCAGTTGAAGGAAATGACTGTACAGAAGGGGTTAAAGAAAAAATTGAATTATTGATTTGCGAAATATCAAAAGATTGCGATGGTGTTGAATTTGGTTGCACAGCAGGTGTTTCGGCCTCAGTAAAACGTAATTTCCGCACCAAATCAACCACCGTTTTTGCAGGCCTGGGAGGAAAAGCTGAACTGGGTTTTGCCGACGCAAGCGGTAAGGCAGGGTTTACTTATACCAGGGGCGATAACGGGTCTGAAGATTTTGGCGTCAGAGTTGAAGGTAGCGCTTCTACGGGTAAAGGGATAAAAGTGGGGCAATCGGTTGAAGTAAACTATACCCTTGGCGGAGGGCTTGATGTAGGCCGTGCATCAGAGGTGGGGATTGGTTTTTAAGAAACTATGAATTCCCGGCCTTATAAGATTTATTATATGAGAAGTGTTTTTAGATTAAAATTCGCCTTCAACAACTTCTCTACCTAATTTAATGTAGAGGTCTCTAACGCCTATTAATTGTATAATACGATCTACGTTTTTTTGATTGCCGGTTTTTTCGTAGTATTCTTTGGCTTTGGTATAGTTTCCAATCATTTCGTAACACATGGCGGTATTTAGTGCGGCATTGGCATCGTTGGTACCGTCGCATATTTTTTTGTATAAAACGCCTGCTTCTTTAATTTTATCGTCCTTTATCAGCTTTTTGGCACTTTTTATATCGTCCTTGAAAGTTTTGTCTTTTTCTTTAATTTTTTCAAATTCGTAAGTAATAGACACAAGTCGGGGAACAAACTGGGCAATTACTTCGGCCTGCACTTTTTGGGCTACACTGTTGGTGATTCCGCTGAGACCCGGAGAATTTGGCTTTTTATATTCAGCCTTTTTTTCGAACCGATCCTTTTTTTCAAGTGGAATACTATAGACTACTTTATTCAATTCTTTTTTAAAGACATCCATAGAGCCTGTATATGTAATATTTGCAGATTCGCTATACTCGTAATACGAATAGGGGATTTGATAGTAGAAGCCTGTTTGCTCTTTTGTGTCAACAAGCTTCTCGTCAGATTTTTCATCTCCGCTTGCCTGATATTTACCAGAAAAAATGGCTTGTGCTTTATCTTCTGTTATCACATATAAGTCGGTTTTTGCCCATGGATTGTACCTGTATTTTGCATCAGCAGCGGAAATGCCATAGTGATCATTACCGAATGCATACTTAAATCCATTTTTTACAATGTCTTTTAGGTCGTCAAATCCCTGCCCCTCGTTCACAAATCCATCAACATAAATTTCCTTAACATTTAACAGGGCTTTTTGGGGCGATTGAAGAATATATGATTTTACAGATTGTGAATACAT
>JARGGF010000382.1 GCA_029210905.1 Bacteroidales bacterium
CTCATTATCATTAGCTTCGCCGGTTACAATTTTTTTCTTTTTAAAAGAGAGCCCGTCTTTTAAATATATATATGTTGCGGTGTCGGTTGTTTGAATAGCTTCAAGAGGAATATAAAGTACATCTTTAAAAGTTTTGGTTTCTATTAAATTACTGGTGGTCATTGAGGGACGCAGTACGGTATCGGTTTCATTTAGTTTTATTTGTACTTCAAAAACTTTAGCATCGCTATTTGGTAATTGTTCGCCAACATTTGCCACAGAAATAATATCGCCATTAAAACTTTTATCAGGAAATGCATCTATTCCAATCTTGACTTTTTGTCCTTTTTTTACTTTTCTAATATCTATTTCATTTACAAAAGTTTTGGAAATCATCGTACTTAAATCAGGCAAAGTAGCAACTTCATTTGACCAGGGACTAATAGTTGACCCAACCTTTCTTTTTTTTCCGTTCCATTCTTTTATGTATATAACCATACCTTTTTTTGGAGCTTTAATATTAAATTGCTCAATAACTCCTAACAAATCATCGCGTTGCATACTTTTTTTAGATAAGGCAAGAGAAGCTTCACGCATTTTAACGACTGACTGGTTCACTTTTAATTTATAGTTTTTCATTGCCTGATCATAGGCACGCTGCGATTTTTCAACGGCTATTTCACCTTGTCGAATGGTCGCAGGTGGTTCATACTGCATTTGATCCAGGTTGATTTTATGTTCTTCGAACTCGAACTTTTTATTGATTAAATCATCGCGTAATTGCCTTAATTCTAATGCAGTATCTAACTGAACTTTAGTAAAATTTGATTCAGCCTCTTCTATCTCTACCTCAATATCCTTTAGTTTGCCTGTAACTTCACCGCGATCAAGTGTTGCAACATAATCTCCTGAATCAACAACAGTTCCTTCAGCTACTAAATCGGTAATTTTAACATTATAAACTCTAATTTTTTGAAGACCAGTGGGCCCTGAAATGTTTTCTGAGTTTTCAGCTTCTAATTCGCCTGTTGAATTAACAGTAATAGTAAAATCACCCTTTTTAACCTGTGTGGTAATATGTTTTTTTTCTGAACTGCTGCCGGTAAAAAAGAAAATTACCAGAGCAGCAAACACCAAAGAGGCTGCAATTATTAGGTTTCTTTTTAGTTTCATTTTTAGTTTTTTGATTTTTCGAAATTTTGAAGGTCAAATATAGGAGATTACTTAGAAAATATAAAATAATCTAACGTTTTTTTAATAAAATAATTTGATCTTTAAATGTAAGTTGCAAACGAACAGTCGCAACTTAAGTTATTTCAAAAATGAAAAAATGGATTAAAAAAGACCGAAAGCAGCTACTTTCAGTCTTTAAATTTTTTGCTTATAATCAAGCACATCTATTAATAAACTTTTTATTTTAAGTAGAGATAAGCTATTTTATCTTGTTTATTATATGACTATTAAACTTCTCCACCTCTTCCATGTTCGGACTATGGGCACAATTTTCAAACGTAAAAAATTCTTTTTCAGGGGCTTTTAATTGATCGAAAAAGTCTTTTGCTAAAGCATACGGCGTTTGATAATCGTACTTCCCTTGAAAAATATAGACCGGAACCTGCATGCTATCAATATCATTAAACAGATTATGGTTGATAACTTCTGGCCAAAGATGCTTGAGTGAAAACATACTGCCCTTTATAAAATTTATCTTGTCGGAAAATGTATATTCCTTAGCGCTTAGCACCATTTTAATCACTGGCCACATTCCTGTTAATTCATGAGTTACACCACCTCCAAACTGCATAACATACTTTCGTTCGGGCATTAAATATTCAGCCCACATGGTGCTACTTGCAATAGAATCAGGGAAAGTTATAGAATTTAAAGCTTCAAGCGCATCCGACTCATTATTCAGTTTGGCCTGCTCTTTTGCCCATTCAAAGGAAATTTGTTCCCCTTTGTACTGATAACAAACCTGCCCTATTCCAAAATAAGCATGGTACAATTCTGGATATTGATTAGCAGTTAAAATTCCTAAAAAGGAGCCCCATGAATGACCCATTAAATAAATTTTATCCTGATTAAATCGTTTTGCTAATTTCTCGCTAAGTTCTTTTGTGTCAGAAATTAGCTGGTTTAAATTCATACTTTCAGCAGGGATGTTTTTATTAAACGATTTTCCAGCCCCACGCTGTTCCCAATAAACCATAACAAAATCTTTTTCAATAGATGTATTGGTCTCTTTCAAAAAAGCAATTTCGGGCGAACCAGGACCACCATGCAAATAGAGCATAACCGGCTTTGTTGAATCAGCACCCCGAATTATCAAATACTGTTCCTGCCCTCCAAGTAAAACTTTTTCAATGCTGGAAATACTGCCAGAAATAATTTTTCCATTATTATCTGTAACAGGATCAGGTTTTCCGCGACTAATTATCCAAAGATAGATTAACAATAATAAAGCAACAGTTAACAAGCTGCTTAGCGTGTATAACAATATTTTTAAAATCTTTTTCATATGTTCGTTTTTGATGCCAATTTAAAATTAAGAATCCAACAAGAACAGAATTTTTAGGTAAATACCAGCTTCAGCTAGTTAAAACAAATTATAAGTCGGTGAAAGAAGAAAGGAGTTAATCCAGACAATTTTATGAAAAGGTTAAATATTTTTGTGTTTTTACTGATGAATGGTATTTGAAGACAAGCTCCATATATGACTGTTTTACTGAATCTTATGTTAAAATAAATTGAAAGTACTCAATAAGACTATACGCTTAGCCGAAAAAAAAACAAAAACACTTGTTTTTTTTGATCAGCTTTTACTAAATTGCAGCATAATCTAAAAATTATTTAATCCTGTATAATTAAACCAATGAAAGAACTTTTCGAATTTGCTTTTTCGCCTGTTAATTTAATACCGACTATTCTTTTACTTTTTGTCTCACTATACTGGATAGTAGTACTCTTCGGAATGCTCGATATGGGAACAATTGACCTGGATGTTGATACAGACGTGGATGTAGATGTGGACCTGGATGTGGACCTAAATGCAGATATAGACGCTGATGTAGACGCTGACGTTCATGCTGAAGCAGATACTGATATCGATCATGGTGGAGAAGTGCATGCCGGAGGACCTGGTGTTGTAATGCAATCACTTATCTTTTTTAATGTAGGGAAAGTGCCGCTATTAATACTTCTTAGCTTTATTGCTATTCCTTTCTGGGTAATGGCTTTGGTTATGAACTATTACCTTAAAACAGATTCCTTTGGGTTCTCTTTACTATTAGCAATACCTGAATTTATTCTGAGCCTGTTTTTTGCTAAAATATTTACCGAACCCATTGCCAAAGTTTTTAAAAACATGGACGAGGAATTTGGTAAAGGACTTGACTACATGGGCAAAACAGCTTATGCAAGGTTTGATATTGAGGAAAATAAAGACGGACAAATAGAAATAGATATTAAAAGTACAACCAACGTACTAACTGCCCGTTCAATAAGTGGTACGATAAAAAAAGGGGAACAGGTTTTAATAATAGATCATAATAAAAAGGAGGGATATTACCTGGTAGAACCATTTAATATATAGTCTTTCTATAACAGTTCCATTTTTTTAATACGCCAATAACTGTGTTAAATTAATAAAATTCGAACATTATCTTTTTGTATATTATATAGTTATTTACAATAAATCACTCTAAAATCATACTTAATTATGCTGACATTAAATATAGTTGGAAATGTTTTTGCCATAGCAGGAATTGCTATTGCCATCTTGCTTTTTGTGCTTATATCATTATTTATCAAATGGTATAAAAAGCCTATTCATGGTAGGGCTCTTGTCCGCACTGGTTCGGGAGGAACAAAAATTGCCTTTGAAAAAGGTATGTTTGTAATTCCGGTGTTGCATCGTCTTGAAATTATGGATATTACACTGAAAACCATATCCATAGAGAGAATGGGTGGTAATGGTTTAATTTGCAAGGATAATATCAGGGCCGATATTAAAGTCGCCTTTTTTATCAGGGTAAACCGTGATGTTGAAGAAGCTGCAAAAGTTGCCCTAAACATAGGTTGCCAAAGTGCCTCAACAAAAGAGACCCTTGAAAACTTATTTGATGCCAAATTCTCAGAAGCGTTAAAAACAGTTGGTAAGCAATTTGAGTTTGTTGATTTGTACAATAATCGCGACGATTTCCGTAAAGAAATTCTTAGCCTTATTGGTAGGAACCTCAACGGATATTTACTCGATGATTGTGCAATAGATTACCTGGAGCAAACCTCACTGTCATCAATGAAAAGTGATAATATCCTTGATGCCGAAGGTATTAAGAAAATTATTGAATTAACTGCAACTCAGCAGATTAAAGCCAACTTTATTGAAAATGAAAAAAGAAAAACCATCACCAAGCAGGATGCTGAGGCACAGGAAACCATTCTGCAATATGAGCGACAATTAGCCGAAAAGCAACAAACCCAAAAACGAGAAATTGCCAATATTACCGATAAGGAAAAAACGGCAACAATAACAGTAGCTGAAGAACAAAGACTGATTGCTGAAAAATCAAAAATTGAAGCCGACGAAGCCATTGAAATTGCACAACAAAACAAGGAACGCCAGGTATTGGTTGCTTCATGGAACAAGGAGCGCACAGATGCTGTTGAACGTGAAAAAGTAGAAAAGGATCGTGCTTTACAAATGACTGACCGAGAAAAGATCGTATCTCTTGCACAGATTGAAAAAGACAAAGCAGTAGAAGTTGAAAAAGCCAAAATCCAGGAAATTATACGCGAAAGGGTAATGGTTGAAAAAGATGTTGTAATTGAACAGGAAAAAATCAAGGATACCACAGCCTTTGCTGGTGCTGATCGTGATAAACGTGTGGCCATTACCAATGCTGAACAGATAGCAGAACAAGCCCTGGTTAAACAAATAAAAAATGCTGAGGCCAATTTAAAATCAACTGAAATTGATGGCCAGGCGCTGAAAGTGGCGGCTGAATTTAAATCGCAGGAAAAAGTGATTGAAGCTGATGCAAAATATGCTGCTGCCGGCAAAGAATCAGAAGCTATTAAAACATTGGCCGAGGCCGAAGCATCAAGAGCATCAGCTCAGGGAAAAGCTGAAGCACAGGTTATTGAAGCTAAAGCAGCTGCCCTGCTGAAAGATGGCGAAACACAGGCCAAAGTACTTGAAATGACCGCTTTAGCTGAAGCAAAAGGAATTGAAGCAAAAGCTATTTCCAAATCAAAAGAAATAGATCTGGTTACCACCGCTGAAGCAAAAGCTTTATTGCAGACTGGTGAAGCCGAAGCAAATGTTGTAAAACAAAAGGGTTTATCTGAAGCCAAAGTAATTCAGGAAAAATTAACTGCCGAGGCATTAGGTATTGAAAATAAAGCCAATGCCATGAAATTATTGGATGGTGTGGGCAAACAACACGAAGAATTCAAATTGCAACT
>JARGGF010000383.1 GCA_029210905.1 Bacteroidales bacterium
AATTAGAAAGCAAAGAGAAATACTTCAAATTATCAATAAAGAAATTTTACTGATTGATGAAGAAATAAAGGTGGATGAGGACAGACTTACTGAATTAAACAGAAATTTTGAAAATGTTAAAAGAGAATATGCAAGATTAATTTATTTTTCTTCTTTGAACATGAGTGTTCAACGTAGAATGATTTACATATTATCAGCTGATAATTTTAATAAAGCATATAAAAGAATCATCTATTTAAAACAATTAAGCGATTATAGAAAAAGCCGAAGCCGACAAATTGAACAGTCTATTAAACTTATTGATTCAACTGTACTAACTTTAAAGCAATTAAAAAATGAAAAGCAATCTTTGATGGGTGAAAAATCTGCAGAAATTGATTCATTGTCATTAATTACAAAAGAATTAAACCGGATTATTAGCAGTACCAAGTCAAAAATTACCGAGGTTAACTCGCAGTTTGCTACTGAGCAAACTAAAAATACGGTTATTAAGCAAAAAGTTTCTAAAGAAATTAGTACACAGGAAGAAAATACTGAAATTGTTGTCTCAAAAAAAAGTCATAAATTAGACGGAAATATATCTAAGAAGTTTCTGGATAAAAAGCGATGGCACATTTGGCCACTTGAAAAATATGTTGTTTTGCATCATTATGGTGACTATTATCATCCTGAATTGCAGAATATTATAGTTAAAAATGATGGCATTGAATTGGGTTCGTCGCCAGGGAAACATGTTCATTCCATTTTTGAAGGTGTTGTAATAAGTATTATTCCTATTCCGGGAGATGGAACCAGTATAATTATCAGGCATGGCGACTTTTACAGTGTATATTCTAAGGTTGAGAACGTTTCTGTAGCTACTGGTGATATTGTTAGCAAAGGACAGGTAATAGCAAAACTTGGCAATAGGGGTAAGGTTGTTAAAATGAGTTTTCAATTGTGGCATAAAAAAGAAAAATTAAATCCAGAGCTTTGGTTAAAAAGGCAATAATATGGACAATAATTTTAATATAATTTTACAAAAACTTGAATCATTTATTAGAAAATACTATTTATTTAAGATGTTCAAGGGACTATTTTTTGTTATAGGCCTTTACATTTTTATTATTTTATTTGAATCCTTAATTGAATATTTTAATTATCTCGAAGTTTTTCTAAAAACAATTATATTTTATGTAAGTGTTTTTAGTTTTATAGGGTTGCTGGTTTATTATTTTGTATTTCCTTTACTTTCGCTGTTTCAGTTAAGAAAACATTTATCATATCATGACGCTGCTAAAATAATTAGTGCTCATTTTCCTGATATTAAGGATAAACTTTTAAATGCACTGGAACTAAATAACCTGCAATCCCTTCAGAAACAGCAATCGGCTTTGGTTATTGCCAGTATAAATCAGCGGACCAATGAATTGTCTCCTTTCCCTTTTACTTATGCGGTAAATTTTGAATTTTTAAAAAGAAATTTAGTATTTCTGCTTATAAGTTTTATAGTTTTAATTTCAATTTTAGCCTTCACACCACACATATTATTTGATGGAACTAAAAGACTGGTAAACTATTCAAGTCATTTTGAACCAAAATCACCCTTCCAGTTTATTTTGCTAAATAATAATTTATTGTCAGAAAGGGGTAAGGATTTTAAAGTAGCATTAAAAGTTGAAGGAGAATACATTCCTGAAAACATGTTTATTAAGATTGGAGATAATAAATTTTTAATGAACTCTTCTTCAAAATTAGGATATTATAATTTTACAATAAGAAATGTAAATAACGCATTGGATTTTCAATTTTTTGCAGATACTTATTATTCTTCAGTTCATACCATTCTTGTGCTTCCGGCTCCGGTATTAAAATCTTTTTTTATTGAAATTCAACCCCCTTCTTATACGGGATTAGAATTTCAGAAAGTTATTAATTCGGGCGATATTACTGTACCTTTTGGATCTGCGGTAACCTGGACGTTTCAAACCAACAATGAGACTGAAATTACTTTTATTAGTAAAAACGATTCAAATAAGCTAACAGCTAATAACAATGAATTTTCTCATAAGCGGCAAATACTTGATAATACCGGGTATTCTTTGATCTATAAAAATGAAAATTTTTCTTCGATAAATGATCTTAATTATACTATTAATGTTATCCCGGACCGTTTTCCTGAAATTGAATTGAAACAAATTGAGGATTCATTAAAAATTGGTGCTTATTATTTTATGATTACTGTTAAAGATGATTATGGTTTTCATGATTTGAATTTTGTAAAACAAATAGTTGGTACAGATAGCAGTAAAATCTTGAAAATTGAAAAATTGCCGGTAAGCAAAAATTCTAAAATTCAGGATGTATTTTATTATTTCAATTTTAACGAATTGGATTCTCTGGAAGATGATAGTTATATTGAATATTATTTCGAAATAAGAGATAATGATTTTATCAGTGGTTATAAACCTGCACGCTCTCCGGCCAAAATTTTCAAACCCTTAAATCTTGAACAAATACGCAGATCTGCTCAAAGTATTTCTAAAGCTGCAGATGCAGCCATGGAGAAAAGTAAAAAACTAACAGAAGAGATAAAAAAGGATATTGAAGATTTTCGAAAACGAGAATTAAAAGGAGAATTGAACGAATATGATAAAAAAAACTTTCTGAAAAATATTATGGAAAAACAGAAAGAACTGGATAAACATGTTGAAGATGTTTTAAAGCAAAATCAAAAAAAGAATTCGTTTAATGATCAGTTTTATCAGGAAAATGAAAATATTATAGAAAAGCAAAAACAAATTCAAGAGCTTCTTGATCAGATACTCGATGATGAATTAAAAGAATTATTAAAACAAATAGAAGAATTATCTAAACAGTTTAACGATCAAAAGTTTGAACAACTTAAAGATAAAATGGATTTATCTTATAAAAACCTTGATCAAAAGCTTGATAGAACTCTTGAAATGCTAAAGCGCTATCAGGTAGAAGAAAGTGTTATGCAACTCTCTGAAGACATTGAAAAATTATCGGAAAAACAGGATAAACTTTCAGAAGAGAAAACGAGTAAAAAGACTATTGAAGAAAAGCTTCAAAAACAACAAAAAGTTGGTGAAGAATTCAAACAAATTAAAGAAGATTTTCAAAAAACAAATGAAAAGAATCAGGAATTAAAAACTCCTTATAAGATGGAAGATTTTAAGGAGGATTTCAATCAGATTGATAATAAAATTGAAGATCTTAAGCAGAATATGCCAAATAATTCAAAGAATAAAAATCAAAAGCAAGAGAAGGAAATTTCAAAAGACATGAAAGAAATGTCTGAGGCCATGAAAGATATGTTGAATGAGATGAATATGCAAGCCATTAGTATGAATATTGAAGATCTTCGTCAACTAATGGACAATCTTTCTACTTTTTCATTTAATCAGGAAGATGTTTATTATATGTTATCAAAGAATTACAGTAACAGTCCAAAATATCCTGAAATTGTTTCAAATCAAAATAAAATCAAAAAGGATTATGAGTTTATAAGTGATTCTTTGAATGCTTTGGCAGCCCGGGTTCCACAAATGGGTCAGATAATTACCAAAGAATCAGAAAATCTTCGTTCTTATCTCGATAAAGCTACCTCAGTTATTGAGGATCGTACAAGACGAAGTGGGCTTACTTTCCAGCGGCACATCATTAATTCTGCTAATGTATTAGCGCTGTATCTTGATGAGCTTCTGGAACAACTACAAAATCAGCAAAGCAGTGGAAGCGGAAAAAGTTCGCAGAGCAAACCTTCGCAGGCCATGCAAGGATTAAAACAACAACAGGAAAAACTTAAACAGGAATTGGAAAAGCTCTTAGAGCAAATGAAAAATAGTGGCGGAAAACAAAATGGGAATGGAATGGATAACCAAATTGTAAAATCTTTAGCAGAGCAGGAAATTTTTAATAAAATGCTAAAAGATTTACAAAATGGTAAAGGAATTAGTCCCGAAGCAGATCAAAAATTAAAAGAAATTAAGCGCCTAAGTGACAAAAATATTGAAGATTTGATTAATAAAAATATTACACCGGAGCTTTTAAAAAGGAATCAACTCATCAAAACAAGACTTTTAGAATCTGAAAAATCAGAGCGTGAACAAGAGCAGGAGAAAAAACGGGAATCTAATGAAGGAAAGAAGAAGGATTTAATCGTACCTGAAGAATTAAGACAATCTTTAAAGAATAATAAAAATTATAAAGAATCATTACAGAAGAATAATTTAAATATGAAAAAATACTACCAGAATTTGAGTAATGAGTATTTTCGTATTATCAATAATTAAAATAATTTTTAATGAAAGGATTAGTAAAAATACCTTCAGACATGTCCAATTTATTTAGAGCTGAAAACTTAATAGATGAATTGGCTGAAAAACTTCACCTTCCGGACGATTTGTATGCCAATATTTCTGTATGTGTTATTGAAGCTGTGAGTAATTCTATACAGCATGGAAATGCAAACGACGTAACTAAACTTGTTCTTCTGGAGTATACAAACGACGAAAATAAGTTGATTTTTACCATCTCTGACGAAGGCTCAGGGTTTGATTTGGATAATGTTCCTGATCCAACACTCCCGGAAAACCTCGAAAATTTCAAAGGCAGAGGGATATTTTTAATTAAAAATCTTTCTGATAAAGTTTCATTTGAAAACAGGGGTTCAAAAATTATTATTTATTTTAATCTATAAATATGGCTGTTCTTTTTTTTACCGAAGATGTTAAAGAGGTACGTATTCCAAAAAGAAAAGTTAAAACCTGGGTTAACCAATGTATTACTGCACAACATAAGATAACTGGCGAAATTAATTACATTTTTTGTTCCGATGAATATCTCCGTGGTATCAATATGCAATATTTAAATCATGACTATTATACAGATATTATTACATTTAATTATAATGAAAATAAAACAATTAAAGGGGATATTTATATCAGTCTTGATAGGGTAAGAGATAATGCTGTTAGCTATAAAGTTAATTTCCACACAGAACTTCAGCGGGTTGTAATTCATGGCATTCTTCATTTATTAGGTTTAAAAGATAGCACGCCTAAACAAAAAGAAATTATGCGGAAAGCTGAAGATGAATGCATTGAAAAATACAATAAAATCTGGAAAGAATTTTAGTTTCAATGCAGATTATAAATTAATCATTATTCAAATTAAGGAATTTATTAGTTTTGTCGTTCATTTTAAGACGAAGAAGGAGATATAATGCATAATAAATTTGATGTTATAGTTGTAGGAGGAGGACATGCCGGATGTGAAGCTGCAGCAGCAGCTGCCAATCTTGGCTCAAATACCCTTTTAATTTCCATGGACATGACCAAATTTGGTCAAATGTCATGCAATCCGGCTGTTGGCGGAATTGCAAAAGGGCAGATTGTACGTGAAATTGACGCCCTTGGTGGCATGATGGGTATAA
>JARGGF010000384.1 GCA_029210905.1 Bacteroidales bacterium
TTGAGGAAGTTAATAAGGTAAATATAGAAAATATCTAATTTGCACGGAATAAATGACTGTTTAATTTTCTAAGAAAAAATATTATATCACTAATAATCTGTTCATTATGAACTTTTCTAAGTCCAATTATTGATAGAAAAAAATAAAATCTTTAACCTCAAAATAGTACTTGATATGAGAACCGGGAACACAAAAATATTGAGCGTATTAGCTAAATATCTTTTATTCTGCACATTAATAAGTAGTTGCTATTCTTCGCCTGAATTTAGTGACAAAAAAAGCCAGATTGATGAATTAATTACTATTGATAAAATGAATGATAGTATCATAATAATAAAATTAGGATACGATGCGGTAACTGGCATATTAACTCCTGATGGTATTGTAGTAATAGATGCAGGCATTTCTAATTCCCTAACTCAAAAATACCGTGCGATAATCGAAAAAGAGCTGAAAGGAAATCATTTTGCCTATTTGATAAATACACACGGCCACCATGATCACACCGGGGGAAACCAGGTTTTTTCAGACGCTGAAATTATTGGACACGAAAAATGTAAAATTGAAATTTCTGAAAGCCAAAAAGATCAAGCTAAGGTCAAATCTAATTATCTTAAAATAACACAACAGTATGAAAAAAAGCTTCAAAACCTTGATAGTGGTTCTGTAGGCTGGAAAGCTGCATGTTGCCAGAAATACCGATATCAGTGTGCTGCGGAAGATATGCTTAACAGCAGGAAGATTATGCTGCCAACAAAGACCTTTCGCGATTCTATTCATATAAATGTGGGTAATGTTAATATTGATATGATGTATGTAGGCAAGGCGCATTCCGAAAGTGACATATTGATTCATATTCCTGAAAAAAATCTATTGATGGTTGGTGATCTTTTTTCCGGTGGAGGCATTACACACATTCAATACGAGGATAAATATGATGTTAAAAGATGGTTACAAGTAAAGAAATGGATTACTGACCGAATGAACAGAATAAACATTGTAATAGGTGGGCATGGTGAAATAATGGGTAAGGAAGATATGGGATACTTTCTGGAGTGGATTGAAAATAAGATGGTTGAAACGCTGTAACAGTTTTCAACGTTGGTAAGAAAAACCCGTTATTCTTTAAATTATTCACATAAAAATTAACAAAGGAATCATAGCTTTACATATAAAAATCTATGCTTCCAAACACCACTTTCTAAAAATATTCAAAATTCCTGATCCTGCAATTCATTGACATTTAGCATTATTATAGAATTCAAGATACTTAATTGCTCTAAAAAATCTTAAAGAGTTAAAAAAAATATGTATTTTTTAGGTTTAATTCTTTGGCTGATTTTAAGCCATTTAAAATTCGAATATTAAGATTACCTGTCAAAACTTTGAACTAGGTAAAATTAACATATGAATAAAAAAAGTAGTTTTTAAATAAATTAAACAAAAAGATGAGCCTAAAAAAAGATTTTTATGTAGTTGGTATTGGTGCTTCTGCTGGGGGCTTAGAAGCAATTGAAGCATTCTTTTCAACAGTGCCTCACGAAAGTGGGCTGGCCTATGTTATTATACAGCACCTTTCGCCCGACTATAAAAGTCTGATGCCCGAAATTTTACTTAAAAGAACATCACTTCCAGTGCATACTGCTGAAGATGGAATGAAAGTGGAACCTGATAATGTTTATTTAATTCCACGAAAAATGAACATGAAAATTTTTCATTCAAAACTTCACTTAACCGAAAAAGATAACCTTACTACACTTAACCTACCTATAGATATTTTTTTTAATTCACTTGCCGAAGATTTTGAAGAAAAGGCTATTGGCGTAATCCTTTCGGGCACAGGCAGTGATGGCAGCAGGGGTATCCGTGTGATAAAAGAATTCGGGGGAATGATCATCGCCCAGGATCCTGATTCCGCTAAATTTGACGGTATGCCAAAAAGCGCCATTACATCGGGGACTGTTGATTTTATTTTGCCACCCCAAGACATTCCTGAAAAAATTATTTCATACGTGAAACATCCAATTATACAGGATAAAGAAAAAAACAAGGAATTTCTTTCGCTGGCCGAAGACAACCTAACTAAAATTATTCTCTTACTAAAAGAAAATTTTGATCTTGACTTTACTTTTTACAAAAATGCTACTATTGCAAGAAGGGTGGAACGCAGGCTGAGTATCAATCAGGTTGAAAATTTAAAAGACTATATTGAATATTTATTTTCATCTAAAAATGAGCAAAAAACGCTTTACAAAGAATTGCTTATTGGGGTTACAAAATTTTTTAGAGACACGGATGCCTTTTATGTTATTGAAAATGAAATTATTCCTGCTATTTTCAGGGCAAAAGCCCAAAATGAAGAATTAAGAATTTGGGTAACTGCATGTTCTACCGGTGAAGAAGCCTATTCTGTTGCCATTCTTTTTAAGGAGTACATGCTAAAGCACAATATATATAACGACATAAAGTTATTTGCGACAGATATTGACAAATCATCGATTGAATATGCCAGTGCTGGAATTTACAACGCAAGCATATCCGCAGATGTTTCGCAGGAAAGGTTAAATAAATTTTTTACGCAGATAGGTGATAGTTTCCGTATCAATGATGAAATACGGGAAATGATAGTTTTTGCCACCCATAATATCATAAAAGATCCACCATTTAATAAAATTGATTTTATTTCGTGCCGCAACATGTTGATTTACTTTCAGCCAGTGCTGCAACAAAAAGTGCTTGCCCTTTTTAATTTTGCTTTATATAAAAATGGTGTTTTATTCCTGGGAAGTAGCGAAACAATAGGCGAAATGGAACACTATTACGAAACAATAGATATAAAATGGAAAATATACAAATCGAAATATACAGCAAAAGTTCCCCCTGATTTAATGAATACTAAATTTCCGGTAGGGATAAGTAATCAGATTATTCAAACCCGAAAACCAATATATACCGTTAAAAGCACCATTAGCGACCTGATAAGCATTTTTACTGAAAAATTGCTCGAAGATAACACTCCCGACACAGTAATTGTAAACGAAAGTGGCGAAATGGTAAATTCCTTTGGCGATCCCAATAAATATCTGGTATTGCCAAAAACCAAAAAACTTTCGGAAGGCTTTGACTACCTGATTACCAAAATGATACCAACAAATTTAAAGTTGACATTTAGTATTGCAATTAGTAAAGCCTTACAATCGAAGCAGGAAGTAGTACACCATAATGTAAAATACGTAAAATCATCTGAGGAAGTAAACATTTTAGATTTAAGATTTTCACCTCTTTTCCATAGAGAAACCAATGGAAAATTTGTGGTCATTTATTTTATACCCAAAGAGTCAGAAAAATACCAAAAAACCGAAATAAGTGAGTTTGTCGATATGGATGAACAAGCCCAACAACGGATTTTAGATTTGGAAAATGAGCTAAAACACACCAAAGAAAATCTGCAGGCTAGTATTGAAGAATTAGAAACCACCAACGAAGAACTTCAATCAACCAATGAAGAACTAATATCGGCTAATGAAGAATTACAATCAACAAATGAAGAACTTCAATCAGTAAACGAAGAACTTTATACTGTAAATACAGAGTTTCAGGCAAAAAATCACGATTTGATGGTAATGAACAGCGATATGGAAAACCTGTTGCAAAATTCTGAAATAAGAATTGTCTTTCTTGATCTGGATTTAAAAATCAGAAAGTTTACAGATAATATTACAGATATATTTAACCTTAAAAAAAATGATTTTGACAGGCCACTTTCTGATATTACACACCATTTAGGAAATGTAAATTTGCTTAAAAAAGCACAGTTGATGGTGAACAATCAAAAAACAATCCGCGAAACTGTTAGTTCAAAAAATAGGTGGTACGATATGAAAATACAGCCTTACTTAACACCTAAAGGCTATATGGACGGAGTTGTAATGTCCTTTTTTGATGTTACTGATTACCAAAATACACTTGAAGAACTAAAAGTAAGCGAATCGAGGTTTAAAATGATGATAGATATGAACCTTGACGCTTTCTATTTATTAAAAACAAAAATAGAAGAAAACAATATTGTTGATTTTATTATTGTGGATGTAAATACAAAGGCAGAAGACCAAATGAACATGTCGCGCTCGCAACTTGTTGATTCCGGGATTTGTGAACTTTTTCCTGTTAACAAAACCAATGGTTTTTTTGAAAAATACAAAAAAGTAGTAAAAACGGGTATTCCATATGAAGAAGAGTATAGCATTCCAAACGAATTTGCGGCCCCCGGATGGTATTATCACCAAGTGGTGCCAATTTCAGACGGAATAGCCATTTTTAACCGAAACATTACGCAACGGAAAAAAACTGAAAAAGTTAATGCCATGTTATCGGAAATCAATGAAAGTAATACTGAAAACAAAACAGATCTAAAAACTATTTCTGCATCAATTTTTGAAAAAATTCAAAGTGTCTTTTCATGCAAAGACGGATACATATCAGGTCTGGACTATAATACCCATGGCATAGAACATTTAATTTACACAACTAGTGTAAGTGATTGTATTGAAAAAAATAATTGCGAAAACCATAAGAATAGTGGCAGGCATGCCTGTTTCTGTAATTTTGCTATTAATAAACGAAGCGGCTATTATTCAAACAACCCAAAACATTTTGCAAAGGAAAATAAGTTTGCTAAAAAGAAAATTACCTGGGAAAACTTTCTGTCGGTACCAATAATAGGAAATGACAAGGTTATCGGACAAATTGTTCTTGCAAATAAACCAGGTGGATTTACCGATGATGACTTGCTTTTGGTAGAAAGGATAGCCATAAAATTTGCTATATTTATTGTAAAGAACTTCTCAGAGCATGAATTGGGCGAGAGCAAAAATTTGTACCATTCTTTATTCCAAAATATGCAAAATGGTTTTGCTTTGCACGAAATTATTCTTGATGAAAACAAAACGCCTGTTGACTACATTTATATTGATGTGAATGATAGTTTTGAAAAGATTACAGGATTAAAAAGAGAAAATGTTATTGGTAAAAAAGTGAAAGAGGTCATTCCGAATATTGAAAAGAAATGGATTGATATTTATGGAAAAATTGCAATGGAGAATGGGCAGAAAGTTTTTGAAATGACTTCTGAAGCACTAAACAAAAACTTTAAAGTGAATGCATTTTCGCCCAAAAAAGGACAATTTGCCACTTTGTTTGAGGAAAAATAATTGCTTTTACTAGCATAAAAAAAGGGGGTGTAATAATATGAGTAGCTTAAGAGATAAAGCAGAAAAAATATATAGACATAATTACACAAATACTGAAAATTTATCTGATATTGAGTTACACAAACTTGTTGAAGAGCTTCAAATTCATCAGATAGAATTGCAAGTGCAAAATGAGGAGTTGCGTGCAAGCCGGATTGATTTAGAAAATGCTCAAAAAAAATATTTTA
>JARGGF010000385.1 GCA_029210905.1 Bacteroidales bacterium
TGGGACTTCATGAATTTGGCAACGAATTAGGACCTGTGGACGGACCAAAATATCCGGTATATGATTTTGCAGCCTATGTCAGTAAACCTGCTGGCAAACTGGGCAATGCTATATTGGGCCTTGGTTATAAATATTATGCAAGTTTTTACGAAAAAATCATACAAGATAGCATCTATCAAACTGATTTACACTTAAAATCCTCGGTGATAACCCTTTTCCTTGCCTATGAGTTTAAAATGGGAAGAGTAAGCTTGTTGGCACAAGGTGGCCTTAATATTTATCATCCTTTTTGGAAGAAATTTACCGAGCTTATCGATGAAAAATGGACCTTCTACAAACAAATTGAAGGTTTGATATCGACCAGATTAGGCCTTCAGTATTATATACTTGATCCTCTACTAAATAATAAAAATTTATTTTTAGGTCTCTATATAAAAGCAAATATGGGGGGAGCTGATTTTGTAAGTCTGAGCACAGGTTTTGAGTTTTAGTCAGATTTAAACTTCAGTCTTGTGGCAATAACATCGCTTTGGAATTTAGCAGTTTTTTATAGACTTCTAATGAGATCCAGGCATCAGTAGCAGCATATTTTTGTTGTGCTTCGTTTAATGTTTCCGCTTCCCAATTTGATAAACGTTTTGATTTAGATATTCTTAATCCCAATACAATGGCCGAAAGCTTTTGCAAACTAAAATTTTGAATTCCATATTTTTTCACCATGTCCTGTAATTCAATAAAGGATTGAGGTGTAAATGTAGATTTTCTTTTTAAAGCATTAAGGTCATCTCGTATTGCAACACCAACTTTAACAATGGTATTATCACTAAGGATCTTTCTAATTTGTCCATTAAACCTAATTTTATTTAACCTAAATAGAAAAGCCTTTTCGCTCGTAGACAGTTGCAGCAGGGCAACACTGTTTTTTTGTCCTTTTTTAAAAGCAGGTTTGGTTTCTGTGTCAAATCCAAGAATACTCTGTATTCTTAGATATTCTATAGCCTCATCAATTTGATCTTCGTCCTCAATAACATAAATCTCTTTGTCGAATGTTGTTAATGGCAGGTCTAATATTTCTTCTTTTGTAATGGTATTTTCAAATTTTGTCATTGCATACTTTAAAACTGTGTAATCGTGCAAAGATATGAATTTTTCGCCCTTAAATCTGTCATTCATTAAACCTTTGATTAATCAACCAGTTTGAAGTGTCAATTTCCTGGTTATTTTGATCATTGTCCTTCAACTCATCTTCGTCGTATAACTCACTACTATACAATAGGTTGTGTAAATAGGATAAACCGGAAAGTAAGCGGGGGCCCCAAAATTTCTCGAAATTAAGCAGACATTCAAAAAGAGCAAGTTGTATACTTTGCTGGTTTCCAATCTCATAAGTTGTCACAAACTCCTTAAGGTCTTGATAAATATCAGCAAAACATTCTGAAAGGCTTACATTTTCGTAATTTTCAGGATCCAGGTTTTCAGGTAAGATAATTTCAATATATCTATCGGAGCTTCCTAATATTTTGGCGACGCTAGTTTTTATATATTCCCAATCTTCCTCTTGAACAAACTTTTCAAGTTCACCATCTTCCAATTCATCTGGTTTAACAAGTAAGCTTGCCTTAAGATAAACAAAGCTTAGTATTTTTTGAATTTTTGAGATAAAACTCAGTTTGTTTGCATGGTTTGAAAATTCCAGCAACTTACAATATTCATTAGCGGTTATAAAGAATTCAAGAACGGGACTTATTTGTTCATTTTTTGAGTTCATGGCAAAGTTTTTTATGATACACACTGCAAATTTAGAAATAATTAATAATTTGCAAGGAGTAACAATAAGCCTAGCTAATCTTAAAACCCATAATTAAAATATCATCAACCTGTTCATACTCGCCCATCCATTCTTCAAGTGTTTTATCCAGAATCTCCTTCTGTTCTATTAAGGGTTTTTTGTGAATTTCAATTATTAAATCTTTAAATTGTTTGCGTAAAAATTTCTTTCCGTTATCTCCACCAAACTGGTCTATGTAACCATCAGAAAATAAGTATATTACATCATTATCTTGTAACCCAACTATGTTGTTGGTAAATGATTGTTTTTCTTTATAGTAAATACCAATAGGCATTCTATCTGCTTTAAATTGCTGCAATTCTTCATTCCTCATTAGATATAGTGGATTATATGCACCAGCATACTGCAGGCATTTTTTACTCTGGTTAAGCACACATAATGCAATATCCATCCCATCCTTTGCTTCATCTTTTTTACCAGTTTGGCGGAGTGAATTTTTAACATTATCTCTTAAGCCATTTAAAATATTACTGGCTACAAGTTTTTCAGCCCGGTTTACTATTTCATTGAGGAAGGCAACACCAAGCATGCTCATAAAAGCTCCAGGCACACCGTGCCCGGTACAATCTGCAACTGCAATTACTATTTCATCCCCTTTTTGGGTCATCCAGTAATAATCGCCACTTACAATGTCCCTTGGCTTAAATAGAATAAAATGTTCGGGCAAGGTGGCATTAAGAAACTCTGTTGGTGGTAAAACAGCCGTTTGTATCCTGCTCGCATATAAAATACTATCTGTAATATTCTTGTTTTTTTCTTCAATTTCATCTCTTTGCCGCTCTATCTCAGCTGTTCGTTTTTGTACTTCCAATTCCAGTCTTTCTTTTGCCTTAGTTAAATTCGCCAGCCTAAGCCTGAACAGTAAGTAAATCAATGCGGCTGTTATCAAAACCAGACTACTGATAAACCACCACCTGCGCCAAAAAGGTGGATTTATGATAAAACTGTATTCGGCCATTTGATCATCAGACCATTTTCCCAATTCATTGGTAACCTGAACTTTAAAGGTGAATTTACCTGGCTGAAGACTTGAATATATTGCGATTAACGACTTGGTATCGTAGCTCCAACTAATATCGTGTCCTTCTAATTTATATCTATAAATTAGACTTTCAGGAGCTTTCAACCACAAACCTATGTATTTAAATTCTAGGTGGTTTTGGTCATAATTCAACTCATTATCTTCTGGAGGTATTTCTTTAAAAAATGCCTTCTTACTTATCAAATAAATTTTAGGATGAGCTTTTTGTTCCTTTTTAACATCAGGGTTGTATTTAATAATTCCTTTATTAGTCCCTATCCAGATATCACCTGTTTTAGCCTTAAAAATTGCATTTAAGTTGGGTTCCAAATAACTTACTCCTTCTTCTTCGGTATAATCCAGGAAAAGATTTTTTTCAATATCGTATACAGTAACGCCATCGTTACCCACAAGTATCGAATTACCATAGTTGTCAATAGTTAGGCTTTGATAAGAATTACTTAACAGCTTGTTTTTTTTGTTAAAGTGAGTAAATTTTTTACCATCATACTTAAGTATTCCTTGATTTGCAGTAGTAAACCACATATTTTGCATGTGATCTTCGGCTATTCCATATACCACATTACTAATAGAATCAACTTCAGCAAATGTTTTTATTTTTCCGTTTTCCAGAACTGCAATTCCTCCTCCGTCCTTTGCAAACCACACCCGGCTTTTTGAATCAGTATAACTTGAATAAATATAGTTACTTCCAAGTCCATCTTCTGTAGAGTAATTTTTGAACTCGATTGTAGGTTTTGAAATATCACAATAATCTATTCCTCCTCCGAAAGTTGAGAACCACACTAAATTATTTTTACCTGAAATGGAAATAATATTATTGTTGGACAGGCCAGTTTCTGTATTAAATACTTTGAAATCAAATGTTTCTGGATTAAAGCGGTAGGTTCCGTATCCATAAGTACCTACCCAAATATATCCTTTTGCATCTTCATAAACCGAGGTAAAAGAGTGGTTTTCGAAGCCCACATCGCTCAGTAACTGTTTTGAGCTAAAGTCACCAGTAACTGACTTGCTAAGAACATACAGTCCTTTTTTTGAACAAATCCAATAATTTGATTTAGAATCAATTATAAAACTAAAAACTTCATTTGAAGGGAGGCCTTCGTTAATGTTTAAAAATTCAAAAAGATTACCAGTAAATTGAGAAACCCCATTCTTAGCAGCTACCCAGACATTTTTTTCATTATCTTTAAAAATATTAAAGGTCTGATTATTAATTAGTCCATTCTTAGGCAAGTATTTTTTATAACTGAAAGTATTTTCGTCTTTGAAACTCAATTTTACAACACCTTCATTCCGCGTAGATGCCCATATTTCACCAGGATTTCTAATAATAAAACTATTAAGTGGGCCAAATTTCCACATCGGAACTTGTGTAATTTTTTTTGTTTCGGGATTAAAAATTGCCAGGCCTTCATCTTCCATTCCAAGCCAAAGGCTGCCTTTTTCATCAATTTCAATGTTTTTAATAATGTTGTCAGGCAATCCATCCTTCATAGAGAAGCTATGCCATGTATTTTGCGATAAATTATAAGTTAATAAACCAATATCGGTGCCAATATATAGATTGTTTGTTGCATCTTTTTTGATATCATAGATATAATCATCACCAATTTCGCTATCTGAATTAAAAATTGAAATTTCGCCATCCTTAATCCTAAACAATCCATTTCCTAAAGTCCCTATCCAAATTTCCTGTTGAATAAAAAATATTTTAGACACTGATTCCGAAATCAAACTGTCCAGCAGTGTAAATTGACTAATATTATTATTATTTAAAAGGCTTATTTTTCCACTTTTATGTCCAACCCAAATAATATTTTGATCATTTTCGCCAATACTTGTTATAAAATTGTCTGGCAGGTTATTTTCAACTGAATATAACTCATAATTAATGCCATTGTATCGAATCAGTCCTTCAGAGGTTCCAAACCACAGATAGCCAATATGGTCCTGAAAAATTTCATTGATAGTGAAATTTTTTTTTCCTTTTAGAATATTAAAGTTCTTAAAATGTGGGCTTTGGGCATCCATTCTAAAAATAGACTGAAAGGTCAGAAAAAGCAGAATAAATTTTAGCAGAAGAACAGGTTTCATTTTACTATTATTTTTTAGGTTTAAGGCTAATGCTAATTGTAACGTTGATTTCTTCAGCAAGTTTTTGATTAACAATAGTAGGTATTTGTATGTTATGATCTTTTAGGTACACTTTAAACTTAGCATTTACTCTTATTTCCTTTTTGAATACCTCCAGATCACATCTAATATTCATTGGGTTTTCTTTTCCATGAACAGAGAATTTCCCTTTTGCCCGCACTTTATATTTTCCTGGTTTATTGAAATCAACATCTTCAATTATTTTTCCTTTAAACTTTGCATCAGGATATTTATCAGATTCAATATAATTTTCATTAAAATGGATTTTTTGAAGCGGGCTATTAAATCCGTTAAAACTTTTCATTGGTACTGCAAAAACAAAAGCTTTATCACCTGTATTTAATATTCCGGTTAGTCTGCTTGAGGCTGCTTTTATTATTTCAAG
>JARGGF010000386.1 GCA_029210905.1 Bacteroidales bacterium
GGAGACAGAACTGTGATTGCTAAACTAATGCCGCTTTTATCCCGCCGCAGACCAGGTATTAAGTTTGCGATGGTAATTTTGGCATTAGCCCTTGTTATTTTCGCTGCTTCGAGGCCACAATTTGGATCCAAACTTAAAGAAGTAAAAACAGAAGGTGTTGAAATAGTCATTGCTTTGGATGTTTCAAACAGCATGTTGGCCGAAGACATCAAACCAAACCGGCTCGAAGCTGCCAAACGCGCCATTGGTAGAATGCTTGAAAACCTTGATAATGATAAGATTGGTTTGATAGTATTTGCTGGAAGTGCATACACTCAGGTTCCTGTGACCACAGATTATACTGCTACTAAAATGTTATTGTCAACCTTGTCAACGAATGTTGTTCAGGAACAGGGAACTGCCATTGGTGATGCCATCAGGCTGGCAATGAAGTCTTTTAGCCCTAAAAATGAAGAAAAAAAGGCCCTGGTGATTATTACAGATGGAGAAAACCATGAGGACAATCCTATTCAAGCAGCAGAAGAGGCTAAAGAAAAAGGTATAGTTATTTACACTATTGGACTGGGTGATACCAAAGGCACTCCAATTCCCATCCCCGGAAGTTCTGATTTCAGGAGAGATCGTGATGGAAAAGTAATCATGACCAGCTTAAATGAAAATATGCTGATAGATATAGCCAATGCAACTGATGGTAAATACATTCGGGCTAATAACACCAGGATTGGATTGGCAGCACTTTATGATGAAATTGAAAAACTAGATAAAACAGAATTAGAATCAGTGGTTTACGCAGAATACGAAGACGTATATCAATATGTTATATTTCTGGCCCTTTTAATTTTACTATTTGATTTTGTAATCCTTAACAGAAAAAACAAGCAATTAGAAAAGATTAAAATCTTCAATTTACGTTCGTAACATATTTTATAAATCGTTTACTATGAGACAAATATATATCATAAATGTAATATTATTTCTGGCATTAGCGGGTAATTTATACGCTCAGCATGAAAAGCCCTACATTAGAAAAGGAACGGAAGAATATACTGCACAAAATTATGGCAATTCTGAAGTTTCCTATCAAAAAGCCCTTGAGAAAAATCCGGAATCTTTTGAAGCACATTTTAACTTAGGAGATGCCTTTTATAAACAAGAAAAATATGACAAGGCGATTGAACAGTTTACTGCGCTGAGCAATAAAACCACTGATAAACAAAAGCTTGCAAAAATTTATCATAATATCGGAAACAGTCAGTTAAAGCAAACTAAAGCAATTCTAAAAGAAAATAAATTGCAGGATGCGATCAAGCAAATAGATAAAAGCATTGAATCTTATAAAAATTCGCTTAAAAACAATCCTGTTGATAAAGAAACCAAATTTAACTTAAGTTATGCCCAAAAATTAAAAAAATTGCTTGAGGATCAGCAAAAACAAAATCAAAATAATCAGGACAAAAACCAACAGGATAAGCAGAACCAGGATAAAAATCAACAAGATCAGCAGAATCAGGATCAAAACCAGCAAAATCAGGAGCAAAATCAAAATAATTCAAGTAAAGATGATAGTGATGGTGATGGAATTCCTGACAAAACTGAAAAGGGAAATGATGAGGCCAATCCGCGGGATTCAGATAAAGATGGTACACCGGATTATAAAGACAATGATTCCGACAATGACGGAAAGTCTGATTCTGAAGAGGCAGGACAAAATCCAAAAGAACCACAGGATAGCGATAAAGACGGATTGCCTGATTATAGAGATTTAGATTCAAATAATGATGGCAAACCCGACTCTGAGGATAGCAAACAAAGTCAGGGCAATCCTAATCAGATTTCTAAAGAAGATGCCTTGCGCTTGTTGGAAGCTATAGAAAACGACGAAAAGGACGTTCAGGATAAGTTAAAAAGAGTAAAAGGTGCCAGAGTAGCAAAAAAAGAAAAAGACTGGTAAATTTTACGATAAGTGCTTTTAATAGTATATTGCAAACAGATTAATAAAGACCATAAAAAATAAAATAGCAGCTGATGAAAAAAATTTTTCTAATTGCATTTATAATAAGCTATTTATGTAATCCATTACTATCGCAGGTCACTTTCAAAGCTTCAGCAAATAGTGTTGTTGAAATAGGTGAGAATTTCAGACTAAATTATACAGTAAATGCAAATGGTTCAGGATTTGTGCCTCCTGATTTGAGCAATTTCAGTGTTCTGGCTGGCCCCAGTACGTCTACAAGTACCAGTTTTCAATATATTAATGGAAAAACTTCTCAGGCCATATCAAATACTTATTCTTATGTTATCCAGGCAGGAAAAGAAGGAAAGTTTACAGTTGGCCCTGCATCTATTACTGTTGAAGGAACTACTTACAAATCAAATTCACTGGTGATTGAAGTAATAAAAGGCAATGCATCTTCCAATAACTTACAATCAACAAATAGTGATCCTTCAACTAAAAATATAGCGGGCGATATATTTGCACAAATTAATTTAAGCAAAACAACTGTCTATCAGGGAGAACAATTGGTAGCTTCACTAAAAGTATATGACAGAATGGGCCTTAGTTCGCTGAACGATTATAAATTCCCATCATATACAGGTTTCTGGACTCAGGATATTGAAGGACCTGCCAGAATTACCCCCGAAAGAGAAAATGTAAATAATAAAATTTATACAACATTTACACTGCGCAGGAGCATTTTATTTCCTCAAAAAAGTGGGCAAATTACTATAGAACCATTTGAAGTTGAGGGAGTTGTACAGGTAAAAGCCGGACAAAGAAGAGATTTTTTTGGCAGAATTGTCGATGTATATCAGGATGCCAGCAAAACAATAAAAAGTAGCCCAAGAACCATTAAGGTTTTACCCCTGCCCGAAAACAAGCCAGCTTCATTCAATGGTGCAGTTGGAACTGATTTCAAATTTAATGTTGATGTTGACAGAACCGAGCTAAAATCAAATGAAAGCCTGACATTAAAAGTAACGGTTTCGGGAAATGGAAACCTTCAAATTATTGATAAAATTAAGCTCGATTTTCCAGCAAGTTTTGAGGTTTTTGATCCTAAGGTAACAAGCAATATCAACAATAGTGTTGCAGGAGCCAGAGGTAGTAAAACATATGAATATTTGATAGTTCCGCGAGAGCCCGGGGATTATACCATTCCAGCTTTGGAGTTTAGTTATTTTGATGTTAATTCAAAAAGCTATAAAACGCTTAAATACAATAAAATGGAATTCAAAATAGCTAAAGGCGATAACAATCCGCTTTATACTTCTGATCCTTCACTTTCAAAGGAGGCAGTACAGTCGATTGGTTCTGATATCAGATTTATTGTTCAGGATGGTATAACTCTTAAAAGGAAAAATCATTCCTTCTTTGGAAGCTTTTCTTTTTACATTTTTTACATTGTTTCTATTGTACTGTTTTTTGCGGTTATTTTTATTTTGCGAAAGCGCATAAAACTAAATCAAAACCTTGTACTTCAAAAAAATAAAAGGGCCAATAAAATATCTCAAAAGAGACTGAGGGAAGCTGCAAAACATATGAAATCAGGCAATAAGTCTGCCTTTTACGATGAAGTAATCCGCGCCCTTTGGGGTTATTTAAGTGATAAGTTAAATATTCCTGTAGCCGATTTATCCAGGGAAACTGTTAAGGAAACCCTAAACAGCAGGAATATTGATCAGGAAATAGTAAATAATTTTGTTGAAGTAATCGATAATTGCGAATTTGCCAAATATGCTCCATCATCTAATGAAAATCAGATTGAACAGGATTATGATAAGGCTAGAAAAATTATTAATAAACTGGTAAATGCGTTGTCCTAAATTACTTGTTTATATTGCTAATTATCAATCAATTAAAGTTTAAAAAGCAATGAAAAAAAGGATTAATAAAATACTATCATATACTCTTTTTACATCCCTTGTATTTTTGGGATATCAGGTTTTGCTGATTTCGCAAACAGAAGAGGATTATAAAGTGCTTAGCCAGGCAAACAAAGCATACGTTGAGGGTAATTTTCAAACGGCTGTTGAGAAATACGAAACACTTATAAATTCAGGCCTCAGTTCCGCTGATTTATATTATAATCTTGGCAATTCGTATTACAGGGTCGGAAATTACAAGGCGGCTATCTTAAATTATGAAAGGGCCAAACTTTTAAAACCCAATGATGAAAACATTCTTACCAATTTAGAGTTTAGTGAACGATATGTGCAGGATAAAATTGAAGATGTCCCAAAATTTTTTCTTGTCAGATGGATTGACGCCTTTACCAATATGTTTTCCGAGAAAACCTGGGCCATTATCAGCATTCTGACCTTTATAAGTTTTTTACTGCTAATAATACTGTTTCTTTTTTCTAAAACTCTAATAATTAGAAAGATATCTTTCTATTTTGGGGTAATTACAATTTTTTTATCTCTTGTAAGTTTTTATAGTTCCTATAGACAAAATACTAAGCTTACAAATCATAATACGGCAATTGTTTTTAGCCCTGCGGTTACAGTAAAAAGTTCTCCTCTTGAAAACGGAACGGATCTTTTTATTATCCACGAAGGTTTAAAAGTCATAATAACCGATAGCTCTGATGGTTGGAAAGAAATTAAACTCAGTGATGGAAAAGTGGGATGGTTACCAGCAGAAACCATCGTTGTAATATAAATATGATTTGTATAACAAGGTTATAATTTCTTTAGCTCAATCTCAAGTTCGTTTTCACGATTAGCAGCATCAATCACTTCAGGTGGGGCTACCCTATTGTCACAATCAGTCATTGAGCATCTTTCGCAGGTAGTATGAACTACTCTTTGCCTCAATTTAGGATCTTTAATGAAATTAAAAACGGCTTTAAGTTTTTCGGTCATAAGCAGGCCAATAGTAACACTGCTCGCACGCTCCTCATCAAAAGACGAGGGTTGCGAAATAGAAATACAAAAATAAGAATTTGGATCCTGCCAATAATTCGAAATTTGCGCATCGATTAAATAATCTTTTCTTTCGCTCCGAATGTTTTTAATGGTACTAATTGAAACCCATCTGTGGCAAAGATGTTCATCTAGTTCAGTTTGATAGGGGTTATGCAGTTGAGACAGATGAAGTTCCTTAGTCATTTCATATTTAATCATGTCTTTAGTGCCCCTTAATCTAATGAAAAACAAATCGTTAATGCCAAAATGGTGAGGAAGTATATTTGTAAGACGCTGCAAGAACATTTCCGGGGTAGCCTGGTATTTTTTCAATAAATTATTTACCAAACTGGTTTTCCATGTGCCAGATCTTGCTATTAATTCAATATCTTTTACCAGCTCATTTGCATCCATTAATAAAGCAGCAGCAAAATAAGAAGCTTTAAAATTATTATGCAGCTTTTCAAATGAAACATCTTTATTCAGCAGCGTTTCATAAGGACGCTCGGCAAG
>JARGGF010000387.1 GCA_029210905.1 Bacteroidales bacterium
ATGTCTGGAAAGGTATCTGGATTTTTTATTACTTGATTTATGACTTTGGAGATATAATAATGATGAAAAAGTGCATGAATGGAATTAAACAACGAGCTGAAAACAAGCAAAATAAAAATTCCTAATGAGTTAAGAGAGATATTAAACTTTAAATATTCTTGAAAAAATATTTCAAATAATTTTGTCTACTAACGAACGTTAGTTATCTTTGTACCGATAATTGAATTTCAAGTTATGACAACAAAGGAAATTATTTTTGAAAAAGCTTTAATCCTGTTTTCTGAAAATGGATATACCGCCACTTCAATTCGAAATATTTGCGCTGAAGTTGGAATTAAAGAAAGCTCATTTTATAATCACTATAAAAGTAAGGATCAGTTGCTTGATGCCATATTCGATAGTTTCAATAAAGCAATTTTAAGCCAAGCTGTTTCAGATGAACAATTGGACATAATGACCACACAGTTTACGCTTAATGGAATGCTCTCTAATGGCCTTAAACAATACATTCGCATTTGGGAAAACCCAACTGCAGCACAAATGTGGTTTGTAGTAAGCATGGAGCAATATCGTAATTCCAAAGCCGGTCAAATAATTATTGATGAAAGCAATAGAAGAATTTCAAGATCAGCTTATACCTTTGAACTATTTCAGAAAAAAGGAAAAATGAAACAAGGTGATCCATTAACCTTGGCCAATCTTTATACTTTCTCAATCAGATCATTACATCTTGATTATGGGTTAAAAAAACTTTACAATCAAGATTATGAGCAAAGCTATAAATCAATGCAGGCAGTTTGTGATTTATTTTGTAATCAATGGGAATTATAATTTTTTTTAATATATAACTAACGTACGTTCGTTCTTGAAAACAATTCTTATAAACATTTAAAAATTCAAACAATGAAAAAAAGTATTTTATTTATCAGCTTTTTAGTGTCTTTATCAGCATCAGTCAAGGCGCAGGAAAAGAAAATGTATTCGAAAGTAAATTTGTTTGGCGCAGGATATGGTTTAGAGTATTTTACAAGTTCAAAATTTTCAATTTATAATGAAATAGGCTTGTCGTATTGGGTAAAAATTTATGATAAAATTCAAGAAGAAACTGAATTTTCTGGTAAAGCAATCGTAAATCCTTATATTTTAAGTTCTTTTAGGTATTATTTTGTTCCGCTGCATACATTGAAAAATGAAGAATTTAGCATCGGATGGCGACTTTCGACCACATATACCGGGTTGTTTAGTTTTAGTGAAAATTTCAAAAGTAAAGTAGAAAATTCGCATCAACTCGGAATATTTGCAGGAACAACCATTTTATTTCCTAAAAATTTCTATTTGGAAGTGGAATTAGGCCCTGGATATGATTTTGGAAACTTGTATGATTACAAATTTAATCTGTTAGGTAATGCGGGCTTTGGCATTAGATTTTAAAAATATAATTTTTAAAAATGCAATAATAATTATTTAATTTAGAACTATTATGAAATTAAAAGCACTTGTAGGTAATGGAAGAAAAATAGGACTTTTTACTTTGCCATTTTTAATTGTAGGATTTCCTTTGAATATAATGTTCCCAGAGTTTTTCTTTGTGAGTGGTGCTTCGGGACTATTATTTTGGATTTCGGTTTTTTTCTTAGTAATTGGTATTATCAATTGGATTTGGACAGTTGTATTGATATTAACAAAAATTCCCAAGAAGCTATTGATTACCACCGGACCCTACGCAATAATCAAACATCCTCTTTATGTAGGTGTGGCATTGTTGGTTTTACCATGGGCTGGGTTTATGTTCAACACTTGGCTGGGAATTGTATTTGGAATTGTTGTTTATATCGGTTCTAAAATTTTCTCTCCAGAAGAGGAGAAATTCCTTTCAAGAATATTTGGAATTGAATGGGAAAACTACAGCAAAAAAGTTAAGTTTCCATGGATATAAAAAAGAATTACAAATATTTTACCATAAGGGATTGTTGCCGTTGGGCGGCTCACCAAACTACTATTGAACAGAAAATAAATACATTATGTCAAATAATAAAAGAACAGGCTCAAACGAAGTTATCGAGAAGGCTCCAATGAAACAAAGAGTCCTGATTTTAGCTGGTGTCATGGGTCCAATAATCTATATTCTCAACGTAATGCTGGGTGGAATCATTACTCCAAATTACTCCCATATTGAAAATGCAGTAAGCGAATTAACACAAAGAGGTTCTCCAAATATCGTTGTCTTGAGTGCTCTCTTTGTTCTTTCCACCGTATTAATACTGTTTTTTGGCATCGCTATTATGATGCGCTTTCAGTCTCAAAGCAGACGTGTTTATACGGGGGGAGTGATGATTGTGGTTTATGGCATATTTGCAGCATTACTGGCTTCCATCTTCCCACAAGATCCAATTGGTGGAGAATCCACATTTCCTGGCACTATGCACTTAGTCCTTGCTGGCTTGACCGCATTCCTTATCATGGGGCTAATTTTATTGATTGGCTTGGGGATGGATCAACGAACGGGTAGGTCTAACTTCAAACTATACTCGATAATCACAGTCATTTTAGTATTTGTTTTTGGTGCATCAACACCAATCTTGATAATGAAAGAGATTGAACTTCTTGGACTATTCGAGCGTATAACTCAACTGGCATATTTACAGTGGTTTGTTGTATTTGCCACCTACTTATTACAACAGGTCCCTACGGAATAGTCAAACCCCCTCTTTTTGTAGGTGTGGCATTGTTGATTTTACCATGGGCAGGGTTTATGTGTAATACATGGTTGGGCGTTGTAATTGGAATTATTATTTATATCGGCTCTAGAATTTTCTCACCCGAAGAGGAGAAATTACTTTCAAGAATATTTGGGGTTGAATGTGAAAACTACAGCAAAAAAGTTAAGTTTCGATGGATATAAAAAAGAAATACGAATATTTTAACATAAGGGATCGTTGCAGAATGAGGCTTGTAAAGTATTTAGAACAAGTACTTAACGACCTGCCTAAACTTCATAATCCAAAAATACTTGATATAGGTTGTGGAACCGGGGTGCCAACACTTTGGCTGGCTGAAAAATATACAGGAACAATTACGGCAATTGATACCGACAAACATCTGCTCGATTTTCTTGAACACAAGATTCAAAGAAAAAAAACTTCAAGCAAAATAGAAACAAAAAATGTTTCATTTTTTGACCTTTTAACTGAGCCTGCATGTTATGATCTTATTCTTGCTGAAGGGTTTCTAAATGTGGTTGGATTTGAAATGGGTTTTAAAAGGGTAATAGAAAAAATCAAAATTGGAGGCTATTTTATTATTCATGATGAATACAAGGATAATGACTCAAAAATTGCGCTAATTCATAAAAATAATTGCAAAATTGTTAGTAGCCTTCTTATGGATGAAACCATTTGGTGGAGAGATTTTTACGATCCACTTGAGATTGAGATAAATAAAATGGAAAACCCCCATTTAAGGAGTTTATTTATCAACGAAAAAAAGGAAATAGATCAGTACAAAAAGAATCCATATCTTTTCAAATCAATTTATTACGTTGTTTCAAAATCTTAAAAATACAAATTATGAAATCATATCTTAGAACAATTTTACTTTCTTCCGGAATGCTGGCGGTTGTAATTTACCTTTTGCATATCCTGATTGGGGGATTTTTATGGAAAGGATACTGTCATCTTCAACAACCTATCAGTGATTTGACTGCCACTTCTGCCCCAAACAGCGGATTGATGCAATTACTAACCGGCATTTATGGTGTTTTGGCATTACTATTTGCATTGGCATTTACCTTTTTCGAAAGCAAAAAGCATCAAAAAATGGTTTTTATCGGTGGAATCTTTTTTATCATGTTGCACGTAATTTCCATTTCATATAATTTCTTTCCACAGGATTTAACCGGCAGTAGCGCAACTTTTGCAGGAACTATGCATATTATTGTTACTGCATTAATTGTTCCTTTTACAATTCTTACTCCAATATTGATAGGATTTGGCTTTATTAAAAATTCCAAATGGAAATCCTTTGGAAAATATTCCATACTAACCGGAATATTAATTTTGATTCTTGGTGGAATTACTGCGGTCTTTTTTATGAATAAACTGCCCTATTTTGGTTTGGTAGAAAGATTAAATATTGGGGTTTTACAAATATGGACTTTTTGTTTTTCATACAAATTAAGTTTTAAAATATGAAATTAGTGAAATATCTATTTGTTGCTTTATCAGTTTTCACTTTTTGCAGGCTTAACGCCCAGATTGAAAAATATGAATACTTACTCAACAATACGGATAAACTTATTAAAGAAGTCTGGTTTTATGCTGGATTGCTACATCAACATTAGGATTTTTTTAATAAAGCATTTTCTTATCAGGGATTTGAGACAGGTGTAGTATTGAACCACAAACTAAGTCTTGGTGTTTTCGGTGATACTTTTGTTTCAAATCTCAATGTGAATGTTGCCAATAATTCTTTATTCATGAATATTTGGAAATCGGGATTGTTGGTAGGTAAAGTAAACAATGAAAAGAAAATTTTTCATAGCGGATGGCTTTTAAATGTTGTATATTTTTCATTTGCAAGCGATTACAAGAATTTTAGCTTATTTAATCTAAAAAATTCTTATATGAAAATTATTAGTATAATTATAATGCCAGAGTTGTATGCCGAATTAAATGTCGCTATATGGATGAAGTTTAAAACAGGCCTAGCCTATAGCTTGTACAGTTTCGAGAACCAAACTACAATAAAAAAGTCAAATCTCAGAATGTTACTTTAGATTTTGGATTCATTTTTAGTAAATTTAAATAAACAATAAACAGTATGATGACAATAGGAATAATTTTAATACTTATGATGTTCGATAATCTCATTATCAGACCTTGACACTTAAAATGGGGAGCAACAGTTGGGGAAGCTGAACTTGGTCTTCTGGGTATTGAAATCGTTATGAAACCGGATTTTAATGCCACACGTGGTATTTCAATTTTGGCGCCAACCGAAGAAATCTGGAAATGGATAATTCAAATTGGAAGTAAGCGTGCTGGTTGGTATAGCATAGTCTGGATGTATAATGCAGGGAACCCCAGTTCAACAGTTATCTTACCTGAATTTCAAAAAATTGAAATCGGGCAGTTTATTCCATTTACTCCTGACCAGAAAAATGGATTGTGGGTGAAGGATTTCAAACAATATGAATATATTTTGTGGATTGATAAAGCAGGTAGAGCCACATGGATATGGTATATCTATTTATATGAAGCCGGTGAAACACGCCTGATTACGAGACTACACACAAAATATGTTTGGAATAGCCTTTGGATTATCTATTTCTTAATTTAGGGTGGAGATCCCATATTGTGCACATTATGTAATAATTTTTAAATAGCTCCTTTTTGTTTAATTTAAGGCTATCAAACAATT
>JARGGF010000388.1 GCA_029210905.1 Bacteroidales bacterium
AATATTAATTGTAGATGTCCATACAACACCGTTGTCAGCAAAAAGAATTTCATGGGTGCCTCTCATAAATTCGTCAGTAGTTACCTGTGGCAACAGAGTCCACTTTCCCTCCCCTGTCATTTTAAGAGTTCCTGTAAACGCTGCGCCTATCCATGGTAAGCCATTTTCATCACACCTTCTGAATTGGCTTATGGAAAAGAAGGATATGGAAACCTTATCCCACCTTTTGCAGCATTGGTTTTTGAAGTAGAATTATTAAATATTAAAAAGAAATAAATTAAAACAAAAATGATTATGACCGCTTCTAAGAAAATTAACAGCAAAATAATAGCATTTGTGCTACTAGGTCTATTAATAGGCTTGAATGCCTGCAAAAAAGATTATATTGATTATGCCAAGCTTCAGCAGGAAGAAATTGATGCAAGGGACAAATATTTAAATGACAGCAACATCACAGTAGAGCCTACTGCCAGCGGTCTGTATTATATTGAAATCCTTGAAGGAAGTGGCGATAAACCAACCTATGGCAGAATTGTTGAAGTAGGCTACACTGGAAGACTTCTGGATGGAACCATATTTGATGCTGACACAATTGAATTTGCTTATGGCACAGGAAGTGTTATATCCGGATGGCACGAAGGCGTTAGTTATATGAAAGTTGGCGGTAAAGCAAAACTTATTATTCCGAGTAGTTTAGCCTATGGACAATATGAACAAGGGATTATTCCAAGGTATAGTACCCTGGTTTTTGATATGGAGCTAATTAATGCCCAATAAATTAGAATAGAGGATGTTCAAAAAGTAAATTTTCAGCCACCAAAACTCTAAAAAACTAAATATTCACCTTACATATCCTTTTTAAAATCGGTGATTTGTGGGATTTTGTGACTTAGTGTTTTAGTGGCATTTACCATATTATCCGACTTTTTGAACAACCTCATTTAGTCTTGTTTTTCAAAATGCATTTCTTCGCGTAAGCGGTTAATTTTTGATAAAATGCCATTTTTATCATCCTCAGAGTACCATTTCAGGTCTTTGATCTGTTCCCAATATTGCTGGTAATATTTTAAAGCGGTCTTTTTATCCATTATTTTATTTTCATAAATATCAGCAATTTCAAGAAGATACCAATCTGACTTAAAACGCTTTTCCGTTGCATCCTGTCTCAATTTAATCATCTCAATTTGCTTATAATACTTGCCCTTACGTCCATAACTTTCCGCCTTGCCGGTATAAATGCTCGTAATTAACATGGGGGCCGGGGTTAATATGTCCATGGCTTTATCGAAAAACAGAATGGCTGTATCCGGATTATTTAATTCGTTATAAATATTTCCCAAATAAATGCAGACCTTATAATCTAAAGTATCTCTAACAATTAGCTGCTCCAGGGTTTCTTTGGCTTCTTCAATCCGTTTTATTGAAAACAAACTTGCACCTAATCTTTGAATAGTAAGATAGGATTTAAAACCCAGCTCAATGGCTTTCTGGTAGTCAGGTACACTTCTATAATGATGATTTTTTCCATAATGGGCATCGCCTTTTCTTGAATATAACAGACCTTCATCGGGATAAATCCCCACAGCCTTATCAATTATTGAAATAGTAGTATCAAACTCATGAGAATTAATATAAAGCTTGGTCAAGTCGTAGATTACCAATAAATTGGCATCATCTTGTACATAAGCTTTTTGCAGCAGTTCAAGCGCTTCAATTAAATCGCCTGTACTTTCCTTACAATCAGCCATTTGACGTAAATATTCCACATTGGTGCTATCTATTTCAAAAAGTCTTTCGTATAATTTATAAGCATCGTCTACTTTATAATTCGTTCTGTAAATGTGCGCTAAATTTAACAAAGCCGCCATATTTTCAGGCTCTTTTTCAAGAAATTTATTATAAAACCTGATTGAAGTGTTGGTTTTACCCGCTAATTTATTTGCTTTAGCCAGGGCAAAAAGTGAAACTGAAAAAGTGGTATCAATTTCCCAGGCCTTCTGGAATGCTAGAATGGCATTGTTATACTGCTGCAGTAATTGGTAAAGCTTGCCAGTTTCGTACCATAAGCCAGGGTTTAGGCTGTCAGTGGCAAGCAATGACTTAGCCTCATGCAAGGCTGATTGATAATTGCCATTTTCAACGTAGTATTTAAAGGTCGAAATTTCAAGATTATCTTGTGCCTCCAATTGAAAAACAAGAAAAAAGATTATGGTACTGAGAATTATTTTCATTTTGCAGTTGTTGAGAGTAATAGCAAAATCCAAAATACCTGAAAAATATATTGGATTTTGCATGAATAATGCTATTTACTATTTAAGGCTAAAATTTATTGGAACTGTATACCAAACAGCTACGTTCTTTCCGTTTTGTTTTCCAGGTATAAATTTTGGTACAGATTTCATTACCCTGATTGCTTCTTCATCTAATAATGGTGAAACACTGCGAGCTATACTAACATTTCTTACTTCCCCCTCAGCATCTACAGCAAACCGCACATAAACTTTACCTTCAATACCATTTTCAGCTGCAGCTTTTGGATATTTCACATTTGATGCAATAAAATTCCTCAAACCATCTGCGCCACCAGTAAATTGAGGCATTTCTTCAACTATAAAAAAGATCTGAGAATCATCAATATCCTCTAAATCAGAACTTTCTTTAGGAATAGTTGAACTTTGTTCACTTTTAAGTAGATTTTTGTTTTCAATAGAGTTATTCGATTCATCACTAACTAGATGATCATCTTTAGAACAACTGATAAAATAAACCGAAGTAAATAAAACCGGTAAAATCACTAAAAGTTTTAAAAGAGATTTTCTATTTGATCTATTTTTTTTCATCATGATTAATCTTTTAAATGTTAAAGAATGATTAAAACTGTTGGCCAGCCATAAATTTAATGCTGAATAATTCTGCAAAAGCAATTCCTGATAATTATCCATTGAATAACCGTTTTTCAGCACACCGCTGTCTGCCAGAAACTCGTGGTTTTGCTTAATTGAATATCTATACCACCAAATAATAGGGTTAAGCCATTGAACGATAGCTAACAACTCGAACAACAAAAGATCAATTGAATGTTTTTGAAACACATGAATACGTTCATGTTTAATAATTGCATCAAGACCGCGTGCCTTTTCAGATTCTAAATCGATAAAAATCATGTTTAAAAAAGAAAACACCGGATGCCGTTTACCGGTATAAACCAATTTGACCTGCTTTTCATCCTGAATCCTTGAATTAGCATAAAACCTTGATATTCTGAAAATTTGGCGAAAAAACCTGGCTAGAAAGAACAGTACGCCAATAATATAAATTGCGCAAAATATATTCAACAAAGTAAACGAATTAGCCTCAGAAAAGTCCTGAGTGCCGGAAATATTCACCTCAATGGTTTTTAATTCAATCCACCCTTGAAATTGAACACTTTGTGGCCCGCTAAAATTAATGAAAGGAAAAAACATGCTTAGAAGGGTCCCCATCAAAAGAAATGTCCTGTTTTGACGGAAAGAAGCTTCTGTGCTTAAAAAAACCACATAAGCCAAATAGAATGCGCTAATAATTAATGCAGACTCTAAGAGTCCTTCAAAATAGGCTGAAATCATTTCTCTGCTTTTTTGTTTTTTATTTCCTTATCAAGAAGCACCCTGATTTTTTCCATTTCTTCAAGACTCATGTCATTTTCGTTTGAAAAAAAAGAAACCAGTTGCTGAAAAGAATTGCTAAAATACTTTTGCAAAAAATTTCCAAAAAAAGATTTAGTATATTCCTTTTTTGAAACAATTGGAAAGTATTCATGTGTTTTACCGTAAGCTTTATGATCCACAAAACCTTTCTTCTCTAAAATTCTGATTATCGTAGAAATTGTATTGTAGGCAGGTTTGGGATTGTCGAGCTTTTCAACCACATCTTTTACAAATCCACGCTCAATCTTCCACAGGATTTGCATAACTTGTTCTTCGGCTTTTGTTAGTTCGTTCATGCAACAATTATACAACTAAGTTTTTAGTTATGCAACTAATTCTTTAATTGATATGCGATTTTTTTTTAATTGGCTCTAAAATAAAATACAATTCAGGTGAACATAATGTCCATTCTAATCACTTTGCCAGCTCGCTGGTTGATCCAATCCCGATACGCTTTGCATTTATGAAAATAATTTGCTTATTGTGGAAAAATAACCTATGGCTGGTGCACCGCACTTTGATAAAGCTATCGGGATGGTTCAACCTGGGAATTTTGCTGCGCCTTTGGCTGGATACAAACTTTATGTCCATTCGGTTCATCAGAAACCGGTCTTGAGAAGGCATTGCATTGGTTGATCCAATCCCGATACGCTTTGCATTTATGTAAATACTTGCCTGATTGTGGAAAAATAACTTATGGCTGGTGCACCGCACTTTGATAAAGCTATCGGGATGGTTCGACCTGGGAATTTTGCTGTGCCTTTGGCTTGCAAAATTCTGGTCTCACACACAAAAAAAAGGGCGGGTAACCAATCCGCCCAATCATTAACCTAAACCTTATTATGAAAAAATACATCGTATTCTAATGTTAAAACAGATGTAATTTTGAGGTATTACAAATGTACACCAGTAAATTGTTTAAGTCAAATAAAAATGTATTAAAAAATGTTAATTTTGTTAAATTAGTTAATTTTTATTGTAAAACTATCAAAGAGTGCGATTATTGCCTGAAAAAATTATTATTATACAAAGTAAAGTAGCATAAAAAATGAAATGGACCAACTACCACAGCCACTCCCATTACAGCGACGGAAAAGGTGAACCTGAATTGTACGTGTTATCTGCTATTATCCATGGTATGCATGCCTACGGCTTTTCGTGCCACTCCCCGGTACCTTTTGAATCGGGGTGGAACATGAAATTTGAGCGGCTGGCTGCCTATTTAAAAGAAATAAACCATTTAAAAGAAAAATATAAGGATCAGTTAAAAATATACCTTGGACTTGAAATAGATTATGTTAAAAATTTGAGTGGAATTAAACAATTCCAAAATTATGGTCTTGATTACACCATTGGAGGAGTTCATTTTTTAGGTGAATTTGAAAACGGACGCTTTTGGGATTTTGATGGTGGTAAACCATGGTTTGAAAAAGGACTGACTGAATTGTTTGATAATGATATTAAAAAGCTTGTTTCTTTTTATTACCAGCAAGTTACAGATATGGTAATTAATGAAAGTCCAGATGTGGTAGCCCATTTCGATCTGATTAAAAAATACAACGAAGGTAATTTTTTCTTTGATGAGCATGCCAAATGGTACAGAGAAATTGCTTTTGAAGCACTTGAGAAAATTTCAAAAACTGATGCTATTATAGAAATTAACACCCGGGGTGTTTTAAAAAAACTCAATAGCGAATTTTATCCTTCCTCCTTCATCATAAAAAGGTGT
>JARGGF010000389.1 GCA_029210905.1 Bacteroidales bacterium
AATAAATGCAATGGTATTGGTAATTCCGAGGCTTTGCCGTCCATCATTTATATCAACAGTGCTGCGTCTTAGTCTTTCACCTTCAGGGAGATATCCTAAGGTATATTCAAAGAAAGAATAACCATCTTTTTCAACTTGCTGTTTTACCTCAGGAAAGGCGGTGGTATAAAAAAACTTTTGAATACCACTGTCGATATTAATATTGGTGGGGCCACCAAATTGGATGTCAATATTTCTGGAATAGCCAAATTTGTCCCATTCCTCAGAATAGGGGTAATATTCATGAATATCCACAACCACTTCAGGCTGGTATTCATCAAAAACTTTTTGAACAAGCCTTGCTTCGTTTGACTGAAACAGCAGGTGGTCGCGGTTTAAATCAATTCCATCACTGTTTCTTCTTTCATTTTTATCGCCTCCATCCGGATTGGTTTGCGGAATGATAAAAAGATTTACGTTTTCCAGTAAATCAAGGTGCCGCCCCAATGCAAATTCATTAATTAACAATAACAATCCTTCCTTGCCTGAAGGCTCATTACCGTGTTGCTGGGCAAAAAACAGTAGTGAGGGTTTCGAATTATTTTTTTCACCTTTTGTACCCAACCAAATCAATGGGATTCTTTTTCCTGAAATGGTCGAATCCAAAATTTCTATATTTATCATCTCAGAAAAGTTGCTTGCCATTTCTAAATAAGCAATCATTTCAGCATTGGTTGTCAATTTGCGATAATCAGACTGTTCCAGGGGGAGGATTGGTGTTTTTTTAACTTGTTTCGTCTGGCAGGAACAAACCATACAATATGCAAGCAATAAGTAAAATAAGATTTTCATCATATTATTTCTTTTTAATTACTTAGGGTTGCAAGCATAAACTGAATTATAAATATAGAATAATTCTCAGACAATCCAATTTGTTTTATCTAAAAGTTTATTAGATTTGGGAAACTATTGCTTTAATTTAGTCAGTAATTGACATAAATTTATAAAATTGTCACATATACATTAACAAATTGTATCATTTTTTGAAAAGGCTTTTATTAATCTTCATTTTATTTGTAGGTATTTCCCCTTTGAGATCGCAGACAGACCTGGATGATCTTTTTGAGATGAGTATCGAGGAATTGCTTGGAATTGAAGTAACGGTAGCATCAAAGGTGAAGGAGACAAACCGCGAAACACCAAGTATCATTACTGTAATTACCCATGAAGAAATCCGCGATAATCATTGCCGCGATATGATTGATGTGTTGAACATGATTCCGGGATTTGTTATCAGCAAAGATGAAGATTATAGTACGTTCTTATCCAGGGGGTTATACGGTTTTGAAGGGCGAACTCTTTTCATGGTGGACGACATGCAGTTGTCAGACCTCTATTTCGGTGCATATATTATTGGCAATGATTTCCCAATTCATTTGATTGAGAGAATTGAAATTATCAGGGGCCCCGGTTCAGTTTTATATGGAGGTCTGGCCGAACTGGCTGTAATAAAAATAGTTACACAATCGGAGAATAAGGAAGGACCAGAAAATATTTCGGTTCGTTATGGTCAGCTGCCTTCCACTATCGGACATGCAGATGTAGGTTTTAATCTGGCAAAGGTTTCAAATAATTTTTCAATAAGTGCCCTTGGGTTTTATGGCATAGCGAGACGCTCGGATGCCAATACCAGTTACATTGGAAATTCAACCTCCTTTAAGCACAATGAAAAATCAGCGGGATTAGAAGCAGCTTCCCTGGTACTTAATTCAAGTTACAAAAATACGCATATTGGGATTTTATTTAATCATTATAAAAATAAGCAGGTTAGGAGTTTTGAGGTGGATCCCGACCAGGCCGATTTGTCCCCAACTGATAGAATCTATGCGAGTATTGAAGAAGGAACTGCTGCTCGAAAGGTTGAATATACCTATACCACTTTTGGAACAAACTTATCACATGAGCTTCAGCTAAATGAAAAATTGAAGATGATTTCTTCCATTAACTATCATTACAACTTTCCTTTTAAACGCGATGTTACCCGCGAAGAAGTTGTGATTCAGCGAATGAAACCTTCAATTCTTGCTATATATTCCTCAGAAAATTATGATGTTAATTTGGGTGGTGAGTATTTTTTCGATGCAGCTAAAATTATACGGCCTACTGGTGCCTTACCGGTAGATTATTTCAGAAAATCGGTTAACCATAATGGAAGCGATGCTATTTTAATATCGAATTATTCAGCTTTTGGTAATTTCAAATACAAGTACCTTAATGAAAAGGGATTGAATATCAACATCAATGCGGGATTCAGGTTTGATTGGAATGAGCTTTATGGAAGTAAATTTAATCCCCGTGTTGCTTTAAATCTTGTTTCCGGAAAATTTCACAGTAAATTGTTATACAGTTCCGCATTTAGGGCACCAATGATTGCCAATAATGCTTTTAGCAGGTATGGGATGAATCCCGATCCTGATCTTTACTCAAGAAACCCTGAAGGTGTGAAACCTGAAGAAACCAATGTTTATGAGTTTGAAATTGGCTATCTGTTTAAAAAGAATTTGTTTTTTGTAAGTAATTTCTTTTATCAAACGGTAAATAATATCATTGAGTTCAGATACAATTATATGAATGCCGATTTATACAGTGATAATGGAGGAAAAATAGGGACCTATGGGGTGGAAAGCGAGCTGAAATATGTTTCTTCAAAATATAAAGCTAACATAAATCTGTCATTTGTTAAACCACAATTTTTTTCAGATATCAATCCCTGGGCATACAGCTATGAGGCGCCCAAAGGCGGTGATACCTATATTGCCCCTGATAATATTAATGGTTTACCGAGCCAATTGCAATTGCTTGCGCTACCGACGGTTAAACTTTATACCAATTTTGTTGTGAATTTTACAAAAAGTATAGCAATAAATATGAATGGACTTTATGTTTCTGATAGAAGGGCATACAACGGGAATGGTGCATCACGTATTTTAATTCAGCAATATATTTTTGGTGCAGGGCTGAGCATTTCTAATATATTTAAGCACTTAAATATTGATGTTTGTGTGCACGATATATTTAACGAAAGGCTAAACATCGCTACCGCATGGTATGATTCCACTTACGATGTGCTGCCCTACAAAGGGAGAGAGCTTTCAATTTCAATTGGTTACCAGTTTTAGGAATGTTAAGTGCATTTTTAAAAAAGACGAGGTTATTCAAAAAGAAAATTTTTAGCCACCAAAACTCTAAATTACTGTCTTTTGTATTCCTTTTATAATAAATGTTTTGTGGGGTTCTGTTGCTTTTTCAACAACCTCGCCTATTCATCAACTAAAATCCCTTTAAATCCATAGTCACTGTAGGAATTAACAAAAGCAATCCTAAAATTATCAAAATCAGCATAAACGGAGCAATCCATTTCACCCATTTTTCGTATGGAATTCTGGCCACACCAAGCACACCAATCAATACGCCCGAAGTTGGGGTAATCATGTTTGTGAAACCATCGCCAAACTGGAATGCCATAACTGTTGCCTGTCTGGAAACACCAATTAAATCAGAAAATTGTGACATCATTGGCATGGTTAATGCAGCTTTGCCACTACCCGAAGGAATTGCAACATTTAATATTGTCTGGAATAAATACATCATGCTCACTGAAGCCATTCTGCCCAGGTTGCTCATTGATTCTGATGTGTAATATAAAAGCGTGTCGATAATATTTCCATCCTGCAATACCACAATAATTCCTCCTGCCAGCCCTACTATCAATGCAGCTGACATAATATCCTTTGACCCTGCCAGAAAATCATTTACTATTTTGTTGGCTGAGCTATTCATTGCGATGCCTGAAAAAATACCCATTGCTAAAAATAAAGTGGCTATTTCTTTCACATACCAGTCGTAACCCATAACTCCTACTAAAAGTAGTAAGATTGTGAACATCAATAAATTAAGTATGAAAAAATGCACAGATTTTCGCAAAGAAAAAATGCCAGACAGTATAAATAATCCTGCTAATACAGGGAATACCGGCCATTCAACAGCGCCTTTGCCTACTTTTAATTCTGTAAAAGGAAGTAAAATTGCATAAACAATAAAGATTGCAGCAATAAATACAAAAGTTACCCATGCCGATTTAGGAGTGTAAAATTTTGTGGATTCTACATCAGCGTTTCCTTTATTTCGCCAGTATTCATCGTCTTCATAAACAAGAGATGCTTTGGGGTTTTTCTTAATTTTATTGGCATAACGGAGGATGTAGGCAATGCCCACCAGATTTATTATAACCCAGCAAAACATCCTGTATTCAATACCCGAAAAGAGTGGAATATCTGATAATCCCTGGGCAATCCCAATAGTAAAAGGATTTAATAATGCACCGGCGAACCCAAGTCCTGCAGCCACAAAACATAATGAGACGCCTAAAATGGAATCATAACCCATGGTAATAGAAAGGGGTACAAAGATGATGATAAAAGCAATGGTCTCTTCGCTCATTCCGAAAATTGCCCCAAACAGGCTAAACATGAGCATGATAAGGGTTATGATAATATTGTCGACTCCCAAAAACCTTACTGTTTTATTAGATTCCAACCCTCTTGAAAATTTAAGAAAAGAATAGATGCCAACATCAATGGCCTTACTTTCGTTCATAATCCAGAATGCACCACCAATCATTAATATAAACACGATGATGTGTGAAGTGTTTACAAAACCATCAAAAAGTGCTGAGAAAATTTCCCAGGTTTGAGGGTTACTTTCAGTATATTGAAACGAATTATTTACAATAACTTCCCGTTCGGTGCCATTAACTGTCACTTTTTCCCGGTTAAAATTTCCCCCCGGAACGAACCAGGTTAATGCAGCGGCTACCACAATAATTATAAAAACAATAACGTAGGTATGTGGTATTTTTCTTTTTTTGAGCATTGAATAATCTTTTTTAGGGTTAATATTTACAAATTTTCAATTTTAAAACTATCGCCTGGCAAATATACATTTAATTCCATTTTTTCGCCACCTAAAAGTCCATCCATAATTTTGGTTTCCGCTGTGGTGTGCTTTAAAACGATTACCTGGCTTTCGCCATAAACCGTAGCCTTGTCCCCTTCAATTAATATTGCAGTGGATTCATCTATGCCAATGCACGTTTCCATAGGGTTTTCAAGACAAGTAGCAATCAATCGGTTCATTCTCATCCTTTTTACAAAATGCTGGTCAACTATAATCGATCTATTTAGCCCCAAACCTTCTTTAATTTCAATATTATTAGACTCAATGGTCCTGAAATTTCCGGTGTATTCAGGGTGTTTGATTTCGTTTCCGGTAATCATTTTTTTACTCATTACTGCGGCACCTGCACTGGTGCCGGCTATTAGTGCACCATTTTTAAATGCCTGATGTATAGCATCATAAACAGGGCTGTTGAG
>JARGGF010000038.1 GCA_029210905.1 Bacteroidales bacterium
TGCTGTTAGAATTTTGCACGATAAATATCCTGATATAGTTGTGGATGGTGAGATGCAGGCTAATTTTGCGTTCAACAAAGAAAACCGTGAAAAACATTTTCCATTTTCAAAATTGAGCGGAAAAAAAGTTAACACGGCCATATTCCCTAATCTAAGCAGTGGAAATGCTGCATACAAAATTATGCAGGAGGTAGGTGGTGGTGAAGTTATTGGACCCGTATTAATGGGTATGAACAAACCTATTCAGGTATTACAAATTGAAAGTTCTGTAAGAGAGATAGTTTACATGGCTACCATTGCTGTAATTGATGCAATTTTTATGCAAAATGAGAAACAAAGCTAAAAAAAGCCACTAAGCTGTAATTGAAGTAGTGATTAAAAAAACCGTCGTTCAAAATAAGAATGGCGGTTTTTATTCTTTTGAACCAAAAGCTAAATCTCCGGCATCGCCTAAACCCGGGACAATGTATGCTTTTGCTGTTAGTTCATCATCAATGGCTCCAAGCCATAATGTATAATTTTTATCTGAAATATTCTTTTTTAAATATTCTACTCCTTCTTTACTTGCAATTACCGAAACTATATGAGTATAAGCGGGGTTGCCTTTTTTAAGCATACTTTTATAAGCCAAAACCATTGAGGAGCCGGTAGCCAGCATGGGGTCCGAAATAATCATTGTTTTATTGGTAATATCAGGTGATGACAAGTAACCAAACTGAATGTCAAAACTTCCATCTTTATGATACTTTCTAAAAGCAGAAATAAATGCATTCTGAGCCCCATCAAAAAAGTTTAAAATCCCATTATGCAATGGTAATCCCGCTCTTAAAATGGAGGCAACAACTACGTCATTTTTAGGCAGCAACATTTCTAATTCACCCAACGATGTTTTAATTATTTTTGATTCGTAAGTTAGTTTTTTGCTTATTTCATAAGCAAATATTTCACCAATACGTTCCAGGTTTTTTCTAAAACGCATACTGTCAGTTTGGATATCTACATTTCGTATTTCAGAAATAAACTGATTAAGAATGGAATTGCCAAGTTTTGGTAAAACAACCATTTATCTTAATTTTTAGGATGATACATACTTGCTCAAAAGCTATTTATACTTTTAGCCCCTTGATTTATAACAATTAAATATTTAACAAAAATAATATTATAAAATCTTTTTTAAGCCTAATTCTTTAATAGTTTAAAAGGGAAAGGTAGTTTATTTGCCCTAATAGTTGAATATAAATAAGGATTTGCCCCAAAGCCCTTGTAAAATCTTGCAATACTATCGATGTTTGATCCTTCAAAATCGAGGATAATATTCCTGTTTGAAAAATCTTTAATAAACTCATCAATTAACAAAAACATTGCACCATGCTCTTTTCCTTCATCACTCGATACTGAAAGTATAAAGCAGGCTTTGTGGTTTGAGTAGACAAAAAAACCAACTGCGCATAGCGTATTCTGCTCATTATAAGCCCCATATAAATATCCTGACTTGTAGCGTATTGCAGCAGCTATTAGCTGCCTTAACATATTTAAGTGAATTTCCTTTAAACCTGGAATTTTCCCCGAAGTTTTTACTAAATCAAAAATGTCATTGGGCATGAGTCCCTTTAGTATCGAAACTTTGCTCTGTATCGCTTTTCTAATATTTCTAATATTGTTTTTTTTGTATTTCCTGAAAATATTTTCATAGTTTTCGATTAAATCAAGCTCGTAGGTTTTGTTATTTTTAATGGTGAATCCCTCCAGGCCATCTATACGGTTGTATTTATTCAAATTTATTTCAATGAATTTAAACTTTTTTGGAATGGCCTTAATGAAAGAATGGATCAAATTTTCATCGATTTTATTATAGGAAAAAATACCAAGCTGCTGCGAAAAAAAAGGCTGGTAAAGATAACTTACACCATATTTATGATTTAAAGTTAATGGCATAACTGTTTCATAATCACCATATACTAAGGCTTCCCAATCAGGGCTTACTATATCAAGATACCATGAATATGCATAAACAATACCATTTATAGATTTAGCAATACAGTTATCCCATTTTTTAATATCAATATCTATCTGTATGATATGTTTAACTTCCATTCTTTGTTCTATCAAGCATTCTTTCATATACATAGCGCCATGAAAACTGATCATTAGATGGATTCAGGCTTTCATTGTGCCATAAACTTATAAATAATCCATCTACTTTTTGGATGGAAGATATGATTTTTTTTATTTTAATCAAAGTACTTGAAGTTGAACTGCCTAAATAATCTTTAAAAGTCACATCCATTATTGCAAAGGGGAATATTTTTAATTTCCCAGCCTGGTTTGTTTTTAGGTTAAAAAAATTGAATGGGCTGCAGGTACCTGCTCTGAATCCTGGTTTTTCCGGATATCCCATCGAATAGTCTTCTTCAATTCCCAAAGCAGCTAAATTTTCATAGGTATTTGGTAATTTCATTTTCAGAAAATGTTGTCGGCTTTTTGTAATTTGTTTTCCCATCAATGATTCAAGGGCTTCTTTTTCATTTTTTAATATTTCAAAGTTTTTGTTTGAAGCATAGGAGGGATGCAAACCTACTGGGTATAAGGAACTAATTTTTTTTACAAGTGATTTGAAGGTTTTATTCTTTGGATTTAAATTTTTGTCGTATTTTCCATATTTTGAAAAAAGAATAAAGTAAATGGTTTCAATATTTTTGGTCTGATGTGTTTTGAAAAGATATTCATAATTATCGTAAGGATCTTGAATTTTCCTTCTCAGCACATTTATCTTTTGCAGTAATTTAGAAGGCTGCTTAACAAGAAGTTGGGTTCCTGAAAGAAAAGTACGCACAATACCTTTATGCAAGTGTGCATAGGCATTGTCAATGTCAATTGTTGAGATAAATTTAAAACTTCTTGTTTTGAAATCCAGCGTGGGGAACATTGTTATCAACCTGTTTTTCAGAATCATACACCATTGGTTAATGATTGGTTCTTCCAGGAACTGATTTTTATAAGCAAGGCTTTCGCTGGCAGGGAATCGATTGAACTGATCGGCATGATAAGGAAGATATTCTTCGTATCTGGCGACGAGGTAAAAACTGGCTGCGAACAAATCGAATGGAAGTATAGATTTCTCTGAAGTTTTAAAAAAGATCTTATAATTTTGATATTCTGATATATCCATCTCTTGATTTTTGATCATCATCTCATGCAAAAGAGGATGGGCCTCGAAAAAAGCAGAGTGGGTCCATGTATTCTCAACAGCATAAGCAATTTTCGGGTCATTTGATTGTTTAAAACTATCAATATTAGTTACAATTGTGTACTCTATACCCAGAATTTCATCAAAAATAAAATGGAAAATATAACTTATTCTGCTGGTAATCAGTGATGTATATATTAATAATTGAGAGTTATTTGTGCTCATTCTATATTTTGTTTATGTGCCCATTATTCCCTCATCAGCAAAGCTATAGTATTGGGCATCAGTAACAATTACATGATCCAGCACCGATATTTCCATTATTTTACCTGCATCACTTAATTTTTTAGTAATATCAATATCGCTTTTGCTGGGGTTTAAATTTCCGGATGGGTGATTGTGGCACAATATAAGCCCCGAAGCCAGCTTTTCTATTGCATGTTTCATGATTAACCTTACATCAATGATAGTTCCCGAAACACCCCCCTGACTTATTTTTTGCTTGTCAATAACCGAATTGGAGCGGTTAAGGAAAATAACCCAGAACTCTTCATAAGGTAAATCGCCTAACAAAGAGCTGAATATTTCAAAAACATCGTTGCTTGATGTAATTTTCTTTTTTTCAATTATTTCGGATATTTTTCTCCTTTTGCCCAGTTCCATGGCTGCAACTATAGATATTGCTTTTGCCTCACCTATTCCTTTGAAGTTTTGTAAGTCGCTGATATTTAGTTTACCTAACTCATTTAAGTTGTTTGAAATACTTGCAAGTATCCGTTTTGAAAGTTCAACAGCAGTTTCATTTCTACTACCAGAACCAATTAATATAGCTATTAATTCAGCATCAGAAAGGCTTTGGATGCCTTTAGCAAGCAGCTTTTCTCTTGGCCTATCTTCAAGGGCCCAATCTTTGATTTTTAATTTTTCGTTCATTCAGGCATTATTTAAAACGAATATAAAGCAAATAATACAATTTTTCGAACTTCTTAAAGATAGCTGATAAAGTTTTAAATTATTATTAGTTGAATTTTAGTTTTAATTTTGAGAGAAGTATCTGATGTTGGCTACTTTTATTTTAATTATGATGGAATCTGTTCAAATTATATGGAAAGATCTTGTTTCCGAAAATAGAATTGAATCTGAAATGATAAATCAACTCTGGTTGGAGATTGTCAACGCTTACTCCTTGGCGGGAAGGCATTATCACACCATGCAGCATATTGAACAAATGCTGAAATCCTCTTTAAAATATAGTGGTAATATATTGGATAACAATAATTTACAATTGGCCGTAATTTACCATGATGTGGTATATTTGGCCACCAAAAATGACAATGAAGAAAAAAGTGCCAATTTTGCTAAAAATCATTTAGAGCAGTTAAATTTTACTAAGGAAGCTATTAAAAAATGTTGTAATTATATTTTGGCAACTAAAGCCCATGAAAATAATACCAAAGAGCGTGACCTGGACTACCTGCTTGATTTTGACCTTGAAATATTAGGGGCACCATGGGATGAATATGAAGCTTATTCAAAACAAATAAGATTGGAATATCAAATTTATCCTAAGCTGCTTTATAATAAAGGACGAAAAAAAGTGTTAACTTCTTTCCTAAATCAGCCAAAGATATTTAGAACGGAAATTTTCTATCAATTGTATGAAAAAAAGGCCAGAAACAATCTAAAAAAGGAATTATCAATCATTTGATAATCAGTTATTAATTCTCTTTAAATCTGATGGTTGCCAGAATTTATTTATCTTTGAAAACAAAAAACGATTGAAAAAATTATTGTGTATAGATAATAATTGCACAGATCCCTATTTTAACCTGGCAACAGAAGAATTTCTGTTAAAAAATAAAACGGATGATGTTTTTATGCTTTGGATAAACGAACCAGTTGTGGTAGTTGGAAAACATCAAAATGCAATGGCAGAGGTTAACCTGGATTTTGTGCAAAAAGAAAATATCAAAGTAGCCAGAAGGCTTTCGGGTGGAGGTACTGTTTATCATGATTTGGGGAACCTTAATTTCACCTATATCATGAATGGAGAAAAAGGGAAACTAGTTGATTTTACAAGGTATACAAACGATATATTAGAGGTTTTAAATAAGCTGGATGTACCTGCAATAAGAAATCAACGTAATGATTTGGTAATTAACAACGAAAAGTTCTCAGGCAATGCTGAGCATATTTTCAAACAAAGGGTAATTCACCACGGTACATTGCTTTTTAATTCAAATCTTGAAGTACTCAACGAGGCCATAAAAGTTAAAGTTGGTGAATATAGCGATAAAGCGGTGCAATCCGTAAGGAGCAAAGTAACCAATATTGTACCATATCTGAGCAAAAATACAACGCTTAACTTTCTCAGAGATAGACTAATGCAATTTATGTTTAAAAAATATGAACATGCAATTGGTTATGTACTGAACGATAAAGAATTGCATGAAATTGATAAGCTAAAAACTGAAAAGTATGCTACCTGGGACTGGATATTTGGTTATTCTCCGAAATATGTTTTAAAAAAAGTACTTAAAATATCAAATGTACAATTAGATGCTGAACTTACTATAAAAAAAGGACAAATAATAGCGGTGAATTTTTCGGGCATTTCAAAGGATAATCATGAAATTCAGGCAATTTCTGAGTGTTTATTAGGTTCAAGGCATCATAAAGATGAACTGCTTAAAAAAATGTTGCAAAATGCTGGATGTCAGCAGATTAAATCCTTTTCAGCTAAAGATATTATTAACCAGCTATTTTAAAAGTTATGCAAAATTACGTAATTATTGTTGCAGGAGGGCAAGGCAGCCGGTTTAAGAGTGAAATTCCAAAACAGTTTATAAACCTGAATGGTCTTCCAGTATTGATGCACACTATTTCTGCTTTTTTCAGCTACCAAAATTCTATTGAGATTATTGTTGTTTTGCCAAAAGAACAGCTTAAATACTGGAAATCAATGTGTTCTGATTATCAGTTCCATATTAAACATCAAATAGTGTCAGGAGGAAGTACCCGATTTTATTCTGTAAAAAATGGATTATCGCTAATTAAAACAGAAGGGGTGGTAGGCATACACGATGGGGTAAGGCCTCTTATTGATGTTGAGACCATTTCAAGATGTTATCAATTAGCTGATAAAGAAGGTAATGCAATTCCAATGGTATCACCTGTTGATTCAATGCGCGAAATTCTAGATGACAGCTCAAATATTTATACTGACAGGCAAAAATATTGCCTGATTCAGACACCACAGGTTTTTAAGACTGAATTAATTCTAAAAGCATTTGAACAGGAATATAATGTTTCATTTACGGATGATGCAAGTGTTCTGGAAGCAATCATGCCCGGGGCAATTAACCTGGTAGAAGGGAACCGTCAAAATATTAAAATTACTACACCAGAGGATTTGATTTATGCAGAGGCCATTTTAAATAACAGGAGGATGTATGATCAATAATATTTACCGTCTTTGAAAAGGTTCAGTTGTTCCTGTTTTTTCTTGCGGAATTTATAAGTCCATGAAATATCCGCCATTGGATAAATGCCAAATCCAGAACCAGCCCCTTCCTGGTAGCTTCCAAACGAGAATTTATACCCTACCATGGCCATTAAGCTATTGGTTAATTTCCACATTATCATCCCCTTATGCTCAATTTCCCAATCATCAATGCCCAGGCCTACTGATAGGAAATCAATATCGACTGAATAGTTAATAAAATCATTAAAATGTGCATCCAAATCAGCACCAACATACCAAAGCAACTTATCGTGATAAACTGAAGTTCTTTGATAAATAATTGGTTTATAAATTTCAGGAAGGGTAGATTCTTTATATTTCAAGGCAAATTGAAACCCTAGTTTCAAAGACAACAGGTAATTAGCTGCCTCGCACGAAGTTGCTTCTTTTAACATCTTACTGGCAATTACTTCGTTTTTAAATACAAATAATTGAGGTACAACCGAATCAATAGGTATTAGTTCAGGATTATTGCGTTTTCGCACCATGTTCAGAAACCAGGTTGGATAATTTAAGCCATGCACTGTGGCAACAGAAATTTCCCTGTCGTACCATGTTTTTTTCACTTGAGCATTTGGAAAAACAAAAAAAGAAATAGGTTGTGCAGAAACCTCTAATGTTTTAGTAATACCGTATCGGGCAGGTCGGAAGAAACTTACTTCTAAATGCCCCTGTGGGATTGTTTTTCCAGTTCCAACTGTCCAAATTTCCATTTGAGCAAATGTTTGTACAGTGCTAATTACTAGAAATATAACCAGGAAAAATTTAATACGGCTGCGTTGCATATTCAAATAAAAGAGTAACTATTTGATCACCAAAAGTAAAAAAAAATTTCCCCACTAAAACCGGATTAAAAACTAGCGGGGAAATCATTCTGCTTAAATTTTAAGCCAAAATTAGGACTTGTTCCTTCGTTTAGCTTCATTTTGCAATCAATTCAAAGATAAAACGCAAAAAATCTAAATTTAGTCTTTAAACATGCAATTATTTTCATGTACTTTCACATTAATAATTTAAGTGTTTGTTTATCAACAAGCTTCAAAATGGACCATGCTCTTTTTTATAGCTTTGGGCAATCCTGTTAATGCATTCACTAACAGGAGTATATCTGAAATTTATTGCCTCGCTTAGTTTTTCACTTGAAAAAATGGCTTTTTTATTAGCTGAATAGGCCGAGTCCTTAGTTATAAGTGGAGACTTGCCGGTAATAGTGCTTCTTAGGCGCTCAAACCTCCAGGCCAGCGCCAACATAAAAGAGTTTGCTTTTATAGAGGGTTTTTTCACTTCAAGTGCATCGGCAACTTTTATAAATACATCCTTGAAACTTAAATTTTCTGCTGAGATGATAAACCTTTCATTTTTAATATCAATTTCCATGAGTGCAGTCATTGCATCTACAACGTCCAGAACATCAACATATCCCGTTACTCCTTCAGTGTAAAATTTTAAACCCTTACCAATATTAGCAAAGATACTTGGGCTTCCGGATCTCCAGTCGCCCGGGCCCAAAATAATTGAAGGGTTTACAATAATTGAATTTAGTCCCTCAGTAATTCCCCTCCAGACTTCAAGTTCCGATAAAAATTTACTTATTGAGTATCCGGAAAATCTGCCTTTTGGGTTTCTAAATGACTCTTCGGTAATTAGATCTCCATTATTGGCTTCGCCCAGAGCTGAAATAGAACTCACATGGCAAAACTTTTTCACGCCGCTTAATAGGGCTGCATTCACCATATTTTGTGTACCATTTGTATTATTTCGAATCATTGATTCCTTTTCTCGTGGATCAAATGAAACTGTAGCAGCTGCATGATAAACATATTCAATATCTTGCATCACATTATAAATACTCTCACTATCAAGAATGTCTGCTTCCACCCACTCAATTTTTGAGAATATACGCTCTGGATCTTCATGATAGTATCCAAAAATACGTTTCACAATACCCATATTACTGGTAGAACGTTTTATTGCCCTCACGCTTTTTCCATTATTTACTAATTTGTATAGGAGATGTGCCCCCAACATGCCAGTTCCGCCGCTTACCAGTATCATATTTTAATTTTAAAATGTCAATTAGTTCAGTCTTCTTATGTGCAACTATTTTATGAATTTTTCGTTCTTAAAGTAGTTAATCGTCATGATTTTTTTCAATTAATATGCAAATTTCAAATTATCAGAAATCCGGGCCAAAAGAATTTCCGAAAATTGGTGTTTATATTTAAATCATGCAAATATAATATGGAATAAGCACTTTTATTTGTAGTATTATTTAATTTTGCGCAATTGATTTTGATGGATAAATACGAAAATATATTGCCTCTTTTATCAAGCCTTCTAACAGCCTTTGTTGTGGCCTATATTTCAATCCCAACAATTGTAAGGGTGGCTAAGACAAAACATCTTTTTGATGAGCCGGGATTGCGCAGTGCTCACTCATCCAGGACGCCCACCCTGGGGGGCTTGGCCATTTTTGCTGGTTTTGTTCTTTCTTCAGGAATTTGGATAAATAGTAGTCAATTTCCTGAATTTCAGTATATTATTGCAGCAAGCATTGTTGTTTTTTTCATTGGTATAAAGGATGATATTCTGATTATTGCCCCGGTTACCAAATTTTCAGGTCAAATTGTAGCCGCACTAATTTTAATTGTTTTTGGGGGAATTAGAATAACTAATCTACAAGGTTTTTTTGGAATTAATGAAATTGATTACATAAGCAGTGTTATAATCAGTTTATTAACCATTCTGGTAATCATTAATGGTTTTAATTTTATTGATGGGGTTGATGGTCTTTCGGCATCCATTGGCATTATTACTTCAGGAGCCTTTATGTACTGGTTTATACTTGCAGAAGAATACCAGGCTGCTATTCTTGCCATTTCACTGATTGGGGCATTGTTGGCTTTTTTTCTTTACAATGTGTTTGGTCTGAATAATAAAATCTTTATGGGCGATACAGGCTCATTAATAATTGGTCTGCTGTTGGCAATAATGGTAATAAAATTTAATGAACTTAACATAGATAAAACTAAAGCCTTTGCTATATATCCTGCACCGGCTGTATCTTTTGGCATTTTAATTATTCCTTTGTTTGATCTATTGCGGGTTATGTTTATTCGGATTGTAACCAATAGACCTGTACTTGAACCTGATAAAAACCACCTTCACCATCAGCTCTTAAAACTGGGCTTAAGCCATATTAAGGTGACCCTGGTTATTTCAATAGTTAATTTGCTTTTTATTTACTTCGTATTTTATACCTCACGCTTTATTAGCATTCGCAGGCAATTGTTGTTAATATTAATAATTGCCCTGTTATTTTCATATATACCACCCTTTCTATTGCTGAGAAAAAAATCGAAACAGAAATTAGAAAAAAAATCGCAGATGGACGATAAAATGAAACAGGAAAAAGTTGAAACCTATGAAAAGGCCGAGAAAATACAGAATTGATCAAACTAATGAATGATTGGGCATTACTTTACAAAGCTTCTACAAAGAAGAATTGGCATGGAAGAATAGACTCTTTGACCAATCCTGATTCTTTTCGCTGGCATCAAAGTGTAAAGGATCTTAATCTTGTAAATCCTAAAATTCATGAAATAGAGCATAATAAGAAAAATTTTTGCTTTCTGGGTTTTGTTTGCGACGAAGGTGTAAATCGGAATTTGGGAAGAGTGGGAGCCTCAAAAGGATCAGCCTATCTGCGACGTGAAATGTCAAATCTTGCATGGGACTCTGATTTAAATATAGGCCTGTTTGATGCGGGTAATATTGTGTGTAAAGAAAAAAAACTTGAAGAAGCGCAGCATGCTCTTTCTGAAGCAATTTTTAAAATTCTTTGTCTTGATTTAATTCCTGTATTATTGGGTGGAGGCCATGATATTGCATTTGGTCATTTCATAGGGATTTCCAATTACTTACGATCTAATAAATTAACTCATAAAGTAGGGATTATTAATTTTGATGCACATTTTGACTTGAGGCCAGTTCAAACAGGAATAGGAAGTTCTGGTACCATGTTTAGTCAAATTGCAGAATATGAAAATAACATTGGTTCAGATTTTAATTATTACTGTGTTGGGATTCAAACCTATGCAAATACAAAAAGCTTATTTAAAAGAGCTGATGAATTAGGGGTTAAGTTTGAATTGGCAAAAAATATCAACCCATCAAAAATTGATGAACTAAAGGATAGAATTGGTAAATTTATTGAAGATCAGAAGCATATCTATCTTACCATCTGTGCAGATGTTTTTTCCTCTGCCCATGCCCCGGGTGTTAGTGCACCACAACCATTTGGATTGCACCCCGAAATTGCCCTTGAGCTAATAAAATATGTGGTGGCCTCTGGTAAGGTGATAAGTTTTGATTTGGCCGAAATCGCTCCAAGATTTGATGAAGATAGCAGAACTGCCAAATTAGGGGCAGTATTAATTTATGCTATAATAAATACAATGGCTGAAATAAAAACTTAAGATGCCAGGGCTATTTTATTTTTCTAAGTTGTTGATAATAAAGAGTATATCAGATGGAGTATAATACACCTTTTTTTTGTAATTCTTATATTTTTCTGGAATTTCAGGGTTGGATAGAATGTAGTTGGAAAAATCATATATCTGCCAGCCAAAACCGTGGCTAATTGCTATAGAATCAATCGATTTTTCAAACTTACTTCGCCATTTTTTTGAACTGTATTTAAATGCTATTCCAATTATTTGCAAACCAGTTTTGTTCTGATAATCAACTATATGCGCAAGTTCATGAGAGATTACACCCACTTTGGCATTAAATCTAATGTGTTCAAGGCATATGTTCTTTTTGCTTTTGTGTCCATTGTTGATGTAAATAATATATTTTCTCTTTTTATTTGGTCTGAAAACAGATAATATTTGGGGCCTGCAGGCCATAGTTGTTCTTATTTTTTTATGTTTAAAATCAATGGCTACCGATTTCAATTCAGGATAGTGGCTTAAGGCTAACAAGGTTTGTAGTTCTATTTTTTTAGGGATACTTTTATTTACGGCATAAGTTTCAAGTAAGCTATCCCTAATATTCAGATAATCAGATTCATGTATTTCTTTTGGTAATGAATTTAGCTGAGCAAATAAACCTAAATTTAAAAATAGAAAAAGTGCAGTGCAAAGCGGCTTAAGCATATTGGGATGCAGTTTTTTAAGGAATGTTTTATCTTTTTAATGAATCAGAAACGAAATTAGTAATTATATTTGAAAACAAATAAAAAGTTTAAAATGCTTGTTAGAAATAAAACAGACATTGCCAGTTACGATAATAAAAACTATTTACCAGGAAAAAATGTAATAGTCAGATCATTATGGTTTATTACCAATGTTTTATTTTTTTTAAATCCTTTGAGCCCATATAGTTGCATTAAGGTATTTTTATTACGGCTTTATGGAGCCAAAGTTGGAAAAGGAGTAAATATTAAACCTTCGGTTAATATTAAATACCCATGGAAGCTTAAAATAGGTAATTTTGTTTGGATTGGAGAGAAAGTCTGGATTGATAATTTGGTGAATGTAGAAATAGGGGATAACAGTTGCATTTCACAGGGCGCACTGTTGCTTACTGGTAACCATAACTATAAAAAAAGTACATTCGATTTAATCCTGGGCGAAATTATTTTAGTCGACGGAGTTTGGATTGGAGCCAAATCGATTGTTGCACCAGGAGTTAAATGCTTGTCGCATAGCGTATTATCTGCCGGCAGCTTGTTAAGTGCTGATATGGAAGAATATTCAGTTTATATGGGCAACCCTGCAAAAAAAATTAGAACACGTATAATAGACTAAATGAAAGTTAGCATAATAACAGCAACCTATAATTCAGCATCAGTACTTGAACAATGCATAAAATCAGTGCTTGAGCAGAGCTATAAAAATATCGAATACATCATCATTGATAATTGTTCAATTGATGCAACGCTTGATATAGCAAGAACCTATGAGGAGGGCATCGATAGAATTGTAAGCGAACCCGATAAAGGCATCTTTGATGCACTAAATAAAGGGATACAGATTGCATCTGGCGACCTTATTGGTTTTTTGCATGCTGATGATTTTTATGCTGATAATACTGTAATTGAAA
>JARGGF010000390.1 GCA_029210905.1 Bacteroidales bacterium
TTTTTTTTTAAAAATTATTTCGGTTTGAAAAGAAAATGCTTCCTGCTTAAAAAAGCTATTGCATTAACTATTATATTCTTTTTTAATTTGAGTTACCCAGTTTGTTATCCGGTCAACTGTCAGTTCAGGCTGGGTTTCCTCATCAATAACAAGTCCCATGAATTTTCCTTCACGAATTGATTTAGATTCTTCAAAATCATAACCATCAGTTGAGGTAAAGCCAAGCAATCTGCAACCATGTGGTTCAAGAACTTCGGCAATAACAGAAATAGCATCTCCGAAATTTTCGGGATATCCCTGTTGATTTCCAAGTCCAAAAATGGCAACTTTTTTATTGCTTAAATCAGCTTTATCAAATTCAGGTAAAAAATCTTCCCAATAATCAGGTAAACCTCCATCAAACCAAGTAGATACCCCAATAATTATCAGATCATAATCCAAAAATTTTGAACCATCAATTTCTTCAATATCATTTATTTCAATATTGTCTCCAAATTCTTTTACAATGCGTTCTCCAACTCCCTGAGTTTTTCCCGAACTAAAACTATAAAAAATACCAGTTTTCATTTTAATTGTGTTATTAATTTCAATTTAAATTTTAGTGTTAAACCACTTTAGAAAGGTTAATTACAAAAGTAGCTAAAATAATTTATTTAGACTAATTCTAAATAAAAAAATGATAGAATTTTTCAAATTTCTTTATTGCCACCAAAAATCAGCCTCAGTGTATAATTTTGAATATCAATTCTTTAAGTAAATCTCCAGGACTGGCACTTGCATTATTATAACCCTTAGATTTCATATCATACTCGCGCAGGTAAGAAATTACCGCTACTGTTTTTTTAGCATTAAATCGTTTTGCAGCCAGCTGATAATCCTTCACAAAATAGGGGTTAATTTGAAGACTTGCAGCAATACTTCTTGGATTTTTATCGGTTAAAAAATGAAATACCAACAATTTTCTAAAGAAAAAATAGAGAGAGCTGATGGTTAAAATTATTGGGTTTTCTTTTTGATTTTTTTCGAAATAATTGATTATCTGATTAGCTTTAACTACATCTTTTTTAACCAGTGCATTTTGCAGCTCAAAATTATTAAACTCTTTGCTGATTCCTATGTTCTCTTCTATATGAAGCGCAGTTATTTTTGAACCTTTTGGCAGCGAGATAATTAATTTATCAAGTTCATTGGATACTTTGCTTAAATTGGTGCCTAAATAATCGGTAAGGAGCAATGAAGCAACTGGTTCAATACTGTATCCTTTATTTTTCAAATAACCTGAAATCCAATCAGGTACCTGGTTGTCATATAATTTTTTCGATTCAAATATTAAACCATGATCCTGAATTTCCTTATAGATCTTCTTTCGTTTGTCAAGTGTTTTATACTTGAAATTAATTACCAGTATTGTTGACTTTAAAGGATTACTTGCATAGTATACCAATTTTTCTATATCCTTTAAATTTTGGGCTTCCTTTACCACCACCACCTGGTGACTGGCCATCATTGGATATCTCCTGGAAATGTTGTCAATAGCCAAAGCATCAGTATCGCGACCATACACCACTGTCTGATTAAACGCTCTTTCGGAAGGCATCAATACATTTTCTTCTATAAAATCAGTTATTTTATCAATATAATAAGTCTCCTCTCCCATCAAAAAATAAATGGGTTTGTAAATCTTATTTTTTAAATCTGTCATTATCTGCTCGAAAGTCATCGACAATTTGTAATTTTAATAAACAAATAGTTTTTCCTTATGCAATAAAACTCAAAAGTAATTTCAATATAGAAGCTTTGCGATTCCAAATGATTGACAATGCATAAACTTAAGCTAAAAATCCAGCAATTGTAGGTTTTAAAGAAAAATGAAAACCAACATCTCCTATATCAGAGATAAAATGAATTACCTGTAAATGCTGAAAACATATTATTTACAGATAATCCAGGTTAAAATTTCAAGTGTTTCACTGACTTCCCATTGTCTCTTAATTCTGCCAGGGACTCTACCCCAATCATTAAATGTTCTTCAACAAATAAATTGGTAACGGCTTTATCACTAGCGGCAGTTTTTACACCTTCAGAAATCATAGGTTGGTCAGAAACCAAAAGCAATGCCCCTGTTGGAATTTCATTAACAAACCCCACAGTAAAAATTGTTGCAGTTTCCATATCAATAGCCATGGAACGGGTTTTTAAAAGATATTTTTTAAATCTTTCATCATATTCCCAAACCCTTTTATTAGTGGTAAATACGGTTCCGGTCCAATAATCACGTTTATGGTTGCGAATGGTCGAAGAAATTGCCCTTTGCAAATTAAACGCAGGCAACGAAGGGATTTCTGGAGGTAAGTAATCATTGGAAGTACCTTCGCTGCGTATTGCAGCAATTGGAATAATTAAATCACCAACTTTGTTCTTTTTTTTCAAACCACCACATTTTCCCAAAAATAATGCAGCCTGAGGATGAATTGCACTTAACAAATCCATGACCGTTGCAGCATTAGGACTACCCATTCCAAAATTAATTAGTGTAATGCCATTTGCCGAAACATTTGGCATTGGTCCATGTATACCTAAAATAGGGGCATCAAATTTTTTTGAGAACATTTCCAGATAATTCTGGAAATTAGTCAGCAGAATGTATGGTGTAAATTGATCAAGAGGCCTGTCTGTATACCGTGGAAGCCAGTTTTGTACTATTTCTTCTTTCGATTTCATTCAGTATAGATAATTAAGTGACTGTATTACAATAATTTGCTCAGTATAAAAAAACTAATTCTCGTTGTAAAAATAGTATAATTAGTGTGATAATAAAAGCAGGTTTAGCATATCTTTAGGTCAATTGCCTGAATAGTAAGCATATACTATGCATGATATATTTTCAGTATTTATAATCTTTACATTTTAAATAAATGTATTAACAAATTATTGACGCTAAAGAAGCAGGTTTTTTTTATTTTTGGATTTCTATAAGGAAAAGAAATGCTACAATGAAAGATGATATTTCTTCTAAAAAATTAAGAATCGTTACAAAAGAAGGGAAAAAATATATTTTTGATTTCATTCGAAAAAAATACCTCCTCCTTACCCCTGAAGAATGGGTTAGGCAGAAAATACTGCTGTATTTGATTGAAGAAAAAAAATATCCTCAAAATCTTATTAGAGTAGAACAGAAGCTTAAAGGGAAAAAACAATTTTTCAGGACCGATGCAGTTGTTTATGACCGAAATGGAGTAGCAAAAATTATTATTGAATGTAAAGCCGAAAATGTTAAAATTACACAGGATGTATTTGAACAAATCACCAAATACAACATTCAGTTTATGGCACCTTATTTGCTGGTTACCAATGGATTAAAGAATTATTTTTGTAAAATAAATCATAATGAAAGTAGTTATGAATTTCTAAAGGATATTCCTTCATTCTCAGAAATAATAGCTGGGATCTAATTCTGTTTAAATTAATTATTGTTTTTATAACCAAATTTTAAAAAAGCATTCGGCTATTAATTTTTATAAAATGAAAGTAAACGGCACAAATTACCTAACCATCTGGATGGAAAACAACAAGGTGAAAATGATTGAACAGAATTTGTTACCTTTTGATTTTAAGATAATTACTTCAGAAAATTACCTTCAAACCTGTGAAGCAATAAGTACTATGGTAGTGCGCGGTGCCGGAGCTATTGGTGCTGCAGCAGGCTTTGCCATGGCTCAGGCAGCCATTGAAGCGAATGAGAACAATTATGAAAGTTTTCTGCAAAAAGCACGAAAAGATATAGAAGCCACCCGTCCAACAGCCAGGAACCTTTTTGCTGCAACAGAATTGGTATACCAGGCTGCACTTTCAGGGAAACAGGAAGCAATTATTGCGGCCCAGGCAGTTGCAGACAAAGACAAATCAGACAGCAAAAAAATTGGAGAATTAGGAAATGAACTGATTAAAGATGGTTTCAGAATTGAAACTCACTGCAATGCAGGGTGGCTTGCTTTTGTGGATCATGGCACTGCCTTGGCACCTATTTATCTGGCACATCAGCATGGTAAAAACATCTTTGTATATGTAGATGAAACGCGGCCACGAAGCCAGGGTGCAAGATTAACAGCCTGGGAGTTGAAAAATGAAAACGTACCACATGCTATCATTCCTGATAATGCAGGCGCCCATTTAATGTCTAAAGGATTGATTGACATGCTGATAGTAGGTGCCGACAGGATTGCTGCAAATGGTGATGTTGCCAATAAAATTGGTACTCTGGAAAAAGCCATTGCTGCCAGGTTTTACAATATTCCTTTTTATGTTGCTGCTCCGCTCTCTACGTTCGATTTCAATTGTGAATCCGGAAGCCAGATACCAATTGAGGAAAGAGATCAGGATGAAGTGTTATTTCAGACTGGTATTAATAAAGAAGGCAAACCCGAAAAAGTTATGGTTGCATCACCGGGTTCTGAGGCTATTAATCCAGCTTTTGATGTAACTCCTGCTGGTTTAATCACAGGAATTATAACAGAAAAGGGAATTATCAGGCCAAACTCTGCTGAAATTTTAAAGTTACAATAATTTAAACCCTAAAATACTGCACCTCACTATTTAGTTCTTCGGCCATTACCATCAACTTTTGCGACTGACTGTTGATAGATTCTGAATTCATCTTGTTCTGGTCAGCTATGTCACTTAGATGTCTTGCTATGTCACTTAAAGAGTTTACCTCATTACTCTGCTCACTTGTTTGAGAATAAATTTCCTTTACCAATTGTACCGTTTTCTGAATATCAGGAACCAGTTCCTCCATTCCTTTTCCCGTCAATTCAATAGCCACTACACTTTGAGATGAAAGATGAGTGATTTCAACAGCCGCTTGTTTACTTCTCTCAGCAAGTTTCCTGACCTCTGCTGCGACCACAGAAAAACCTTTCCCTTGTTCCCCAGCCCTTGCAGCTTCAACAGCTGCATTCAGAGCAAGAATATTCGTCTGAAATGCAATTTCTTCAATGATTTTAATTTTATCAGCTACTTGCTTCATAATACCAGCTGCTTTGATTGATTCATTGGTATTCTTTTTCATTCGTTCAGCCACTGAAGAAGAAATTCTCTCGGTAAACTCCGCATTTTCAGCACTTTGTTTTAAATTTCTTTGCATTTGTGTTATTGACCCGGCCACTTCAAGAGATGAAGTAGTTTGAAAATTAGCGCCTTCTACTAATTGGTTTGAGCTGATTAGTAACTGATTACCTCCATATTTTAAATCTGAAGAGCTTTGTTTTATTTTTTGTACAATCAATTTCAATTTTGCAGCCATGGTATTCATGTGCATCGTCAATTTTCCAATCTCATCCTTACTTCTTACAATGATTTGTGCATTCAGGTCGCCCTGACTTACCTGCTCAATGTAATTCACACCGTT
>JARGGF010000391.1 GCA_029210905.1 Bacteroidales bacterium
TACCCTCTTACTCAAAAAAAAGTTGTAAAAACAGAAAAAACGTCATCAGCAAAACCAGAAAAAAACGAAAAATCAGAACTTGATTTGATTAAAGAAGCAGAAAAAGATGCAAGTGTTGAAGGAAAAACAATTTTAGAAACAGGCAGAAAAATGGCCCTGGAAGATAAATTAATAATAAAAGGAAGTTGCTGGAACTGGATAAACGAATGTTTTATTAAATCAGGATACGGAACAAACAAACACATTGCTTTTAAAAGCAAAAAAAGTGGACCTTACGTTGATCAAAGTATAATTAACCCGGGCGATTGGCTATACTACATTAACCATTCCTATTATGATGTTGAACACAGCGGTATTTTTGTTTACTGGGTTGATTACAAGAAAAAAATTGGAATGATTTTAAGTTATGGAGGTGAGAGCAGAAATGCCCCCGGGCGTTATCTTCCATATGATTTAACCCATGTTTATTATATCACAAGGGCTGGGAAATAAAAAGAAACCAGGAAAATTTTGTCGGACGATTTATGTTGCATTAAGGGATTTGGTAACATCAAATAAAAACAATTATGAATTTGTCAAACCAGTTCTTTATCAAATACTTACTTAATATTTTGTCAGTTTAAAAGATAAATTTACCTTTGTGCTTTCAAAAATTAAAAAATTATGAAGGCACAATCAATACTCCGAAGGCTTTCTGTTATACTAATCTTCTTATTTTCAGCTACATATATAAATGCTCAGGATCTCTTCGAGCGACCTGAAAATGACCCATTTTTCTCAAAAATGGAATCCGATGATATTTCTGACAGTGTGAAAATTGCACTCGAATTTATGCAGAAAACTGAAGAAAGAGCCGATGAACCGGCAAAAAAAATATTAGCAACAGGTCGTAAATTAGCACTTGAAGATAGTACCATCATACCCGGTACGTGCTGGACTTATGTAAATGCCATATATAAGCAGGCTGGATATGATAAAGAAAAACGCCATGTTTTTAAAAGCAAAAAAAAAGGCCCTTATGCTGATACAGATATTATAAAACCAGGCGACTGGCTCTACTTTATTAACCATTCCTACCATAACATAGATCATAGTGCTGTTTTTGTCGGCTGGCTCGATAAAGAAAACAAACTGGGATTAACACTCAGTTATACAGGCAGATACAAAAAAAAGCCAGGCCAATACAAAGTTTACAACCTAAAGGATGTTTTTTTTATTACCCGCGCTGGTGAAAAAGAGGAAGATCTTAAACTACAGGCGAATAAATGATAATTACCTGTAATCGTAATTACTTTTATATTTCTGCAAAGGACAAAATAATTACGGTACTTTATCAATAATTCTTAAGCCCTTGCTAGTTTTGCTTTAAGGTGCAAAAAATGTATCTTTGTATAAATCACATTTGAACATGGAAAGCGTCAATATTGACTTTAACAAAAGATATACTTTTGCAGACTATCTGGGTTGGCTTGACGATAAAAGGCGGGAGCTGATAGGTGGCTTTGTAAAAATGATGACACCGGCCCCGTCACGCAAACACCAAAGAGTTTCAGGACAGATTTATGGCCAGCTTTGGGAACAACTGCGTAAAAATAAATGTGAAGTATATCACGCCCCATTTGATGTCCGTTTTCCTTCAGTAAATGGAGAAACAGCTGATAATAAAATATTTACAGTTGTTCAACCAGATGTTTCAATAATTTGTGACAAATCAAAGCTTGATGAGAGAGGTTGTCTTGGTGCACCTGATCTGATTATCGAAATTATCTCACCAGCAACAGCAAAAAAGGACGTTGAAGAAAAGTTTAAACTCTATGAAGAAAATGGAGTTCGGGAATATTGGATTATCCATCCGAATGATGAAACTGCCACAGTTTTTATGCTTGAAAACAATAAATACAAACTGCAAGGGATTTTTGCAAAAGATTCAAAGATAATCATTGGAATTTTTGAAGGAAAAATGCGAATTGATTTAGGGGAAGTATTTGATGATTAGTAGTTTTAAAAAGAAGATTAACGTGCTTATCTCCCACGATATTTCATTGTTTTAGAATAACGGTTTGACTTAAAGTTTCGCTTTCATTAGGATCGGATCAATTTTTTGCACTCCTTAAAAATCCATGTAAATTTGTATAATTTACGTTATTCGTGTTCCATTAAAAAATAGGCAATTGAACTCAAAACTCCTCCTGATAACCCCCCCATTTACCCAGCTGAATACATCATATCCGGCTACAGCCTATTTAAAAGGTTTTTTAAATACCATTAAGGTTGAATCTTTTCAAATTGATTTAGGTATTGAGGTTATTTTGGCCCTATTTTCGGGCACTGGGCTCACAAATATGTTCGAACAAGCTAAAGATGAACAAAATACATGCTCAGAAAATTCAACACGGATATTTAAATTGCAGCAGAATTATATCCAAACCATTGATTCGGTAATTGCTTTTTTGCAAGGCAGCAATCCTTCCCTTGCCTACCTCATCTGTGAAAGTAACTATTTGCCGGAGGCTTCGCGTTTTGCAGAACTGGACGATTTGGAATGGGCATTTGGCACCATGGGCATCCAGGACAAAGCCAAACATCTGGCTACACTGTATCTGGAAGATTTAGGCGATTTTATCACCGAATGTATTGACCCACATTTCGGATTTAGCAGATATGCTGAAAGACTGGGCCGATCTGCCAACTCATTTGATGAAATTTATGGAGAATTAAATAATCCTAACACCTTCATTGATAATATTTTAGTTGAGTTATTGGGAAAACATATTTCAAATCAAAAACCGGATTTAGTAGCGCTTTCAGTCCCCTTCCCGGGAAATTTATACAGTGCATTTAAATGCGGTCAATGGATCAAAAAAAAACATCCTAAAATAAAAGTCATTTTTGGGGGAGGGTTTGCCAATACAGAATTGCGGTCATTATCAGAACCCAGGGTATTTGAATTTATCGATTTTGTATGTCTTGACGATGGAGAATTACCCCTACTTCAAATAATAAAACATGTTGAGGGTTTCTGTGGGTTAGACGATTTAAAAAGAACCTACTTTTATAATAACGGTAATATTAAATATTATAATAATTCGCTCGCAAAAGATTTTTCGCAGGAATTGGTCGGTACTCCCGATTATTCAGATTTACTACTAAATAAATACATTTCAGTTATTGAAATTGTAAACCCCATGCACCGCTTATGGAGTGATGGAAGATGGAACAAACTGACCCTTGCCCATGGTTGTTATTGGGCGCAATGTAGTTTTTGCGATACCACCCTTGATTACATTGGTCGCTACGAACCCAGCAAAGCTAAATTATTGTGCGACAGGATAGAATCTATAATTAATCAGACAGGCCAAACGGGATTTCATTTTGTTGACGAAGCTGCACCTCCCGCACTTTTGCGCGAATTGTCACTTGAAATATTACGTCGTAAATTAACAGTTTCCTGGTGGACAAACGTACGTTTTGAAAAGAAATTTTCAAAAGACCTGTGCCGTTTAATGGCAGCTTCAGGATGTATTGCAATTTCTGGTGGTCTTGAAGTGGCTTCTGATCGTTTATTAAAGTTAATCAATAAAGGGGTCACAATTAGGCAGGTAGCCCGTGTGACCAATAATTTTACACAGGCAGGGATTATGGTACATGCTTACCTGATGTACGGATTTCCAACACAAACTGAACAAGAAACCATTGATTCATTGGAAGTTGTGCGTCAATTATTTGAACAGGGTATTGTACAAAGCGGCTTCTGGCACCAGTTCGCCATGACGGTACACAGCCCGGTTGGGCAAGATGCTGAAAAATTTCATACAAAAATTACCAATACCCAGATGGGCACTTTTGCAAATAACGATTTGGAATTTAAAGACATAAAGGGCTCCAGCCATAGCAAATTCGCAGAAGGTTTGAGGGTATCTATTTTTAATTACATGCAGGGTCTCGGATTTGATCTTCCACTCAGTGACTGGTTTGCTTTTAAAACACCAAAAACAAGCCTTTTACCAAATTTAGTTGAAGATGCGATAGCAGAACACCTTAATTTAGATATTAACCCCGGAAATCGAATAATCTGGATGGGGAAAAATCCAGAGATAAATTACTTTGTTAAAAATAAAAAAGGCAAAAATTTTGAGATGGCCGAACTTCATTTAATTACAAAAACAAATGAAATTGTAATAAAATTGGAAAAGGAAAAAGCCGACTGGCTGATGCACTTTCTGCCAAAAATTTCAATTGCGCAAGAAAACAAAACATCCTACCAACAAATGGAAAACGATTATAATCAACACCTTAACGAAAACTTTCAGTTGTTCTGGTATAGCAAAACAATGGATGTTTTGAGGGAAGGGGGGTTATTGATTTTGTAGATAATTGATAAATTTTTTGAAGAAGGCTACAATCTTTGAATTTATTAATATCGAGACTATTTTGTACAGTCATTGCTATAATTAATAATCTCTTGAAATTCTGGATCAATTCCTTTTGAATATTCTAAATAGCTATTCTTTACAATGATATCTGGGAGAAAGGTATTTAAATCATCATTTGAAGTTTTAATATATTTAGTTGAATATTGAATTGTTATACTAGAGTTTGGGAGTTTGAAACTTCGTACTTCACCATAATGATTTGGTTTCTGCGACGTTTCTTCCCCGACAAATAAGGCATTAGTAAATTTTTTGAAATCCATTTATGATGTTAAGCATTTTTCAATAACAAAACTGTAACTGTCGGTCTTTTGAAATTAGTATATTTGTAATTTGTGTATTGGAAATTAGTATATTGGAATATTACTAATTAATATACAAATAAACCAATATACAAATAACTGAAACTAATGAACATGAGCATAAAAGAATTTCTCCTTAAACATGAAAATGATCTGGAAGCTTACTTTGAAAGGCTAAAAGTAAACCGGAACAAAACCGATATCAAATACAGCATCACCCATCTGAATATGAGTATGGTATTTTATATCAAAGGTGAAATTGATGAAAATATAACTGGTTATAAAAATAAAGTGGAAGCACTGCTTAATACAAACTCCGATTTAAGTGAATTAAATGAATATACAAAAACACTAAATAGAGGGTACACATTTGTTACTGAAAGCCCCTTTCTTAAAATATCAGAAAATCCCCCTTTGCAAGCATTTCAGGTAACATTGCGGTTGGTTAAAAATTAAATTCCTAAACTTTATTATTAATTGCGTTAATATTGCTTTGCTAACTTTTCACAGATATGAATAAGTTTATGAACCTTTAGCTCATGCGAAGTATAATTAATAAGGCTAAATATTCATTATTTATCATTTTCAATTAATTCCCCAATTATTTTAATCATTATTTCAACCTGTGGAATTAGTGGGGACACATCATTTTTTGTAAAATCAAATAAAT
>JARGGF010000392.1 GCA_029210905.1 Bacteroidales bacterium
AGGCAGTTGCATCCTTAACCCATGAACTTCCAATGTTTGAGACATTGTCAATTTCTATGCAATGTAAATCAGGATTATTTGCACAATAAAAGGTTGCTAATATTCCATTATTACCATTTTTACCGTTTAAACTAACTAAATTATTTGAAGTGCAGATAAAAGATGTTAAATTAGGATTGCTACTGAAATCAAGCTCAGTAATTGAATTTCCGGCACAGGAAACTTTTACCAGTGCAGGATTGCTGCTGATAATTAATGTTGTAAGCTCATTGTAATCAGTCACTAACTCCTTCAATAATCCGGCATTTGAAAGATCTAATACAGCTATGCTATTTTTTGAACAAGCCAGTTCAACCAGCGCTAAATTGGTACTTATATCGAGTGTATTCAACTGATTATTTTCGCATTTAACCGTTTCCAACAAAAGTTTGTTGCTAATGTTGAGGCTTTGTAATTTATTATTGGAGCAGTTAAGTGTTTTTAACGAATCGTTATTTGAAAAATTTAACGTAGTAATCAGATTATCAGATACATTTAAGGTATTTAAAAAGCTCAGGTTATCAGTATTTAAGAGCCCTATTTTATTATTTGAAGCCGATAATACCCTGATAGAATCATTGTTTGTTATATTAATAGCAGTAATTTTATTGCTCTCACAGGATACGTTTCTTATTAAAGGGCTGTTACTAAAATCAAGACTGGCCAGCTGGTTAGAATTACAATTGAAAGTTACCAGAGAAGTGTCCATTGATAAATCAAGGTTTCCGAGTTTATTTACGGAACAATTAAACACTGCCAGGTTTTGAGTTGAATCCGTATTTAGCTGAGTAAGAAGATTATCGGAACAATCCAGTTCAATTAATTTTTTGTTATTCAATAGATTTAACGAAGTTAATTCATTATTCGAACAAAATAATTTTTCTAAATTAGTATTATTATTAACATTTAAACCGGCACCCGCAAGATGGTTTGAACTGCAATATAAATCCTGTAAATTAGTATTCAAACTAAGATCAATGGTTTTCAAATAGTTATCGTCGATATTTAATTGCACTAAATCTACATTGGTAGTAACTTCAAGGGAGGATAAATTATTGGCACTACAAACTAAATTCTCCAGTAAAGTATTATTTTGCACAACAAGCAACGAAAGCAGGTTTCCACTGCATGAAAGAAATTTCAGATTAACAAGGGCACTGACATCGAGTGCAGACAGTTTGTTGCCTGAACAATCAAGCGTGTCCAATGCTACAAAATCTTCAATGCCAGTTAAATTAAAGATATTTTTATCGCTGATAATCAGTTTGGTAACTGTATTTATCGAATCAGTTACTACATAATTGTCCAGAGAGCCACTGTCGTAACCCAAATCGATTAGTGCCTGTTCAAAATTATCATCAGGAACATAGGTTTTATTTGAATTACAACTAAGATTGTAGGATGCACCAGCATCTTTCAACCAATTTGCCTGTGCGTTTGAGGCAGCTACATCGTCAACCTGTATGCAGGTTAACAAAGGGTTGCCGGTGGCATCCAGAGTTACAAACGAAGCAAAGTTTTTTAAAGTTAAATCAACCAGCTCATTAGCTGAACAATTCAAACTAACCAGGTTGGGCTGATAGCTCATGTCTAAATTAAACAACTGATTCTGGGAACAATCAAGATTTGTAAGACTAATAAAATCTGATATTCCTGTTAAATCGCCAATACCTAAATTACTGATATTCAATATTGTAATTACAGCAATATTTGAAGTAGGTACATAATTGTCATTCGGGACATCATCATAAGTACTTAGTGCTGCTTCAAAATTATCATCAGGCACGTAGGTATATGTAATACAATTTGTGTTATAGGATGCCATTGCATCTTTTTCCCAATCTGAATTATTGTTTGCAGCAGTAACATCATCTACGCTGATACACCTTAATTTGGGGTTAATAGTGGCATTAAGGTAAGTAAGCAAACCATTATTCCCGTTTGCAAGGTTTAAGGCGCTCAATTGGTTATTGGAACAATTTATGGTAGTAATATTTGTATTGCTGTTGATATCCAAATTGTTAAGCAAGTTTGCAGAAATATCAATCTGGGCAAGCATGGTATTATTGCTGATATCAATAGTGTCTATCTGATTCGAAGCACAATTCAGGTTTGTCAATAACAAATTATTGCTCACATCAAGTCCAGTCAATAAATTATTAGAAACAGACAGAAACCGGATGGAATCGTTCTGATTTAAATTTAAGCTACTTATTTGATTTGATGAACAGGTTAAATGTGTCAAAAACCTGTTGTTACCCACATCAAAGCTGTTTAGCTGATTATTTGAACAATCAACCATTGTTAATGCTGTGTTGGGGTTAAGCAGCAAAGTTGCCAATTGATTTGATGCACAAAATAAGGTCTTTAGCGAAGTATTGGAAGCCAAATCAAGGCTTGTAAGCTGGTTGCCTGAGCAAATGAGTGATACCAATGAAGTCTGCGCACTTACGGTTAAACTGCCCAGCTGATTTGATGAACAATCAAGTTGTGTTAACGCAGTGTTTGCACTTAAGCTGAGACTTGTTAGTTGATTTCCTGAACAGTTTAAATTGCTTAAAGAAGTGTTGGGGTCAATATTTATGCTTGTCAGCAGGTTAGACGCACAAACCAGTGATTTTAAAGCAGTATTTAAAGTTAAACTTGTAAGCTGGTTAGAAGAACAATCAAGAGATTCCAAACCAGCAAGCGCACTTACATTGATACTTGTTAAGTTATTGTATGAACAATTCAGTGAAGTTAAGCCTATAAAATCCTGGATTCCAGACAAATTAACGATGTTTTTATCAATAATATTTAATGTGGTGATTGCATTGATATTTGCAGTTAAAACAGATCCATCCAAATTAGTATCATAGCCTAAATCGATGAGTGCCTGTTCGAAATTTGCATCAGGAATACTTGTATTCTGAGCTTGTATAACGCTGAAAATAAGGATATTAGACAGTAGTAAAATGAAAATATACTTATACATACAGATTATGATATTAGATTTTATTTATCAGGTTCGGGACCTTAAATTACAGGTATTCAAACTATTTAATTAATGGACAAATAACAAACTGCTATTTTGTTAATTTTTTATTTACTGAAATATGTGTATGCATGGCTTTATCAAACTTGCTTTCCATAAACTGTAATATTTCTTCTTTATATGAAGCATCGTCTCTCATTCGTTTCCAAAAGGGGTGCTCATCAATGCTTTTTCCGCTTTCCAGATAGATTGCTTTTGCCTGTTCCAGTCCTTCAAGTAATTGTTCTTTGCTTGGCTTTATATATACAATGTCATCCTCCGTGGATTCTAAGAAATCACCTTTGTGGTAAACATTTTCAACATGGTTCTCCTCTTTTTGCGTACCTTTTTTGAAATCTTTTGTTTGATTTGCTAATGCTTCCTGTCCCAGCGCTTCTTTATAGCCCGGTAACAATTTGCTTAGAATTGTATTTGTTTGCGCTACTTGATTTTGCAGCAAATTAAGCTTTTCCTGCTGCAGTTGTATTACGTTGGCCAAGTCATTGGTATTGAGCCCAACTGCCACATTTACAACATTGTAGGCTTTGTCTTTAGTTACCGACCAAGCCACACCAACTATTTTTTTATAATCAGTAATTTTCATATCATCAGGATTTACAGCCCTTCCAAAACCTTCAACAAATAAACTTGGAAGAATATAATCGCCAGGTACAACCTCCCCTATTACCCTGGCAGGAACCTGCCCCATAAAGGCAATTTTTTCATAATCTTTTTCATTAAACTTTTGTGGCATATTTCCCAAAACAATAGGATTTGTAGATATTACCATCACTTTTTCGGCACCACTTGTATTTTTAGTGATATAGCCATTTCGAACACCTACTATTTCCCCAGCTACAAATTTTTCGTTTTTATCCGCTTTCGGAAGCCATTCAGCATAATCGCCTGCCCCAGATTGATAGCTAACCCCAATATTATCATGTTGGATATTTTTGAATTTTTCAAGATTAGCAACAATATATCCAAGGTTTACCCCTGCTGTAACAGCATTTGAAATATTTAATGCAAGATTTAGTGTGGCGGCAACAATTAATGATGGCACCGGGGCAGTTACACAAGCCCCCAACCCGGCACAAACTGTTGATGAAGTACTGGCACCAACCAAATCAGCAGCAGCTTGGGCTGTTTCCAGCCCTGCAATAACCGTTTCGGCAATAGCTATATCCCTGTCAACCTCTCTGGATTCAATTTCAAACAAATAATCCTGATCAACATCCAGTTCTGCATCGGTTTGTCCTTCAATCCTGCCCCACATCACACCATCTCCGTCCCAAAACGAAACATAATTGTTACTAGTTGACCGGGACTCATTTACCTGTATAGCAATTCCCTGTTTACTACCTTGTACCAATAAAGGATAGGCATTGATATTTGTCTGATCTCCAACTGTATCCATGTTGGCAGTAACATTTACGTGCCCCAGTAAGTGAGAAGGCCCGTTTACGGTAATTTCAATAAAATTGACAGGGGCATTAAAGAAAGCCGGACCGTTAAACGTGGCTGTATCTTCAACAGTAATATTGCCATCAAAAAGCGAAGGGCTCAAATTTACCGTCAATGAATCCATTAAATCGGTGGCTCCCAATACCAAAAGGGTATTATTTAAGGTTGAAGCCCCGTCAACATTGAGTGGGCCAGTGAGATTGGTGATGTTTGCATTGTTTACATCTAAGGAACTGTTTAAATTAGTAGGGCCTTCAACAACCAATTCGCCATTTAAATTAGTGTCATCATCCACCTTTAAAGTTCCGGTTGCGGTTATGTTTCGGTGGTATGCGAATGGGGCAAAAGTAAGTTCCTGTCTGCTTAAATCCAGAAAGTCGACACCAGAACCACCAAAATCTATATCAACCTTTAAGTCTTTAGGGGTTCCATCCCAACTGATTCGCGTAAAAGCATCGTGATCAACAGATCCAATAATCAAATTAATCATGCCATACTGATCGGTATTTGTTATCTGAACTTCTGTAAACTCCTCAGCATCAGTTGCATTAAAAATAGTAAACCGGATAGCTATGGTAGCGTTGGGCAAAATATTTCCGTCCTTATCCACTCCAGGCAATTCTTTTGCATTTGGATCTATAATAACTGCCTGATAACTTATTCCATCAGTTTGTGCAAATATGCTATAGCTTCCAAAGAAAAGCAGCATTAACAGAAATAGTATTTTAAAGGTGGCATTGTTTACTTTTTTCATCATTTTTATGTTTTTTGTATCCGGATTATTTATACAGGAATGGACTTATAAATAAATTTAATGTTATTAATGTTTGATTATTTTTGAAATAAGTTGTTTATTTTGAGTAGTTATTTTAATAAAATAATC
>JARGGF010000393.1 GCA_029210905.1 Bacteroidales bacterium
GGTTTTTGTAATTTTATTGTAACTGAATCATTTTTAATAGTTCCACCATTTTTCTCAATTACCTGATGGGCATGTTTCAAACCCATTTTATAAACATCATTTAAGGAAATTGTGGTGTATTTAAAATCCATATCCTCAACCTTATCCAAACCTTGTTTCCAATAAGCGGGAATATTTGAATATCCAAGCATGGTGCCTAATATACCTGCAACGTTTGCCGGATTACAATCAGAATCCTGACCGCATCGTGTACTTATATCAATTGATTTCCCATAATCCCCATGGCCATATAACATGCCTATAACAATGTAGGCGGCATTAATTTTTGCATCAATATTAAAGGGGGCAAAAACGCCATCGGCACAACCAATATCCGACGACCATTTTTTCTCAACTTCAAACCAATTACGTTTCCAATCATTGGGAAATTCTTTATACCAAGCAATTACATCAGCTATGCATTTGTAGAAATCGCTTTGTTCAGGAATTGCCTTTAAACCCTCGCTTACTATAAATTCAGGATTGTCTGATACAAAAGCCAATGAATACATGGCTGCAACGTAAACTCCTCCATACCAGCCATCGCCGTAATTCATAATATGCCCAACCCTGTCACAAATTTCACTGGCAGCATTCACCATTCCCGGAGACATTAAACCTGCAAAATCTGCTTCAATCTGAAAATCAATGTCTTCAGAATGAGGATTATTTTCCCAGTAACCGCTTGCAGGAGGATCCATACCACTTAAAATATTATACCGTGCAGCCTGATTGGCGTGCCATAGCATATATTCGGCATTTGCAAAAGCCTTAGCATGTGATAAAGCCGGGGCATCCAAACCCTCTTTTTCAAACACATCAACAAAAGTCAAATCCATGTATAAATCATCATACAATCCCGGTGAATTTTTATAGTACCAATGCATTTTGTTCTCATCCCATTCTATCGGGATGTAATTCTGTATCATGGTACCACAATATCTGAATTCGGTAGGCCCCCCATAGGTACACCCAATAACCTGACCGGCCCAGCCACCTTTTACTTTGTCAAGTAGCATATCTTGTGATAGGGAAACTGAATTGCTATATTCCAAACCTTTAATTTCTTCGGATTTTACAGGTTGTTCTTTCAAACTATTTGAGTTACAACCCAATGCCACGGAAAATAGAATAAATATTAAAACAGTATCAATTTTTTTCATAGAGTTTTCTTTTTAGCTATTTATAAAGCATTGTTTATCGTAATAATGGTTTAAATTTTAAAACTGATTATTCCAGTTAAATTTATTTTTAATAATAACGTTTATTTAGATTTGCACAAACGTTTGTGCAAATCTAAATAATTAATAATTAGCTGCCAAACATTTTGAACCCAAATAATTCATAAAAAAAATGAATTATTCTGACGACTGAGTAAATGTAAGGCTTTCATTTTTAATGAAAGCCAACATTTTCTATGTCGGGGTTAACCTAGATTACCCATAAATATTGAAAAATATAATATTTATGAATAATCTAGGTTAACAAACGTTTGTGCTTTTTTATAATAAACTAATTAATATTTTTAACTGAGCTACGCACCATTATATTTGTGGCAATTAGTTGAGAAGCTAATTTAGTGGAACCATTGTCTATTTTTTTTATGATAAATTCGATTGCTAATTCACCAATTTTTTCTGAGTTTTGTTTTACAGTGGTTATTGGAGGATCAATATAAGAAACATAAGGTTGGTCATCAAAAATTATTAGCGAAATATCATCAGGTATTTTTAATTTAATTTCTTTTACTGCCTTTAATACACCTAAACCTATCAAATTACTCATGGCAAAAATAGCAGTTGGTTTTTCATCGCTTTCCAGCAATTCAATTGTGTGGAGATATCCGTTTTCAATGGTGAATTCATTTCCCACTACCCAACACTTGGCTTGCGAAACACCAAACTCTGCCAAGGCATTTAAGAAACCCTCTCTCCTTTCCTTAACGGGTTCAATAACTTCGTCACCCTTTATTAAAGCAATTCTTTTATGTCCATTTTCAATAAGCAATTTTGTTGCCTCATAAGCACCATTATAATTATTGGAAGAAATGTAAGGAACGTCAGCATTTTTAAAATAACGGTCAATAAAAACCAAAGGGATCCCCTCAGCAATAATATCTTGAAAATGATCGAAAACAGTTCCAACAGGAGCTGCAATAATTCCATCAACCTTACGACTCACCATGTTTTTTAACTGTTTTTTTTCTCTTTCGATATTTTCTTCAGCATCAACCAATAAAATAGAATAATTAGCTTTTAATGCAGCCCTTTGAATATATTTAGCCATTAATGCAAAAAAAGGATTTGAAATATCGGGTATCATTAAACCAATGGTAAAGGTTTTTGAAGCCTGAAGTCCTTTTGCAATAAGGTTTGGAGAGTAGTTCATTTGCTTTGCGAACCGGAACACCTTTGCAACAGTCTCATCACTAATACGAAACTCTTTAGCTTTGCCATTTAACACACGCGACACGGTGCCAGGTGAAAGATTTAGGTCGCGTGCTATAGTTTTTAGTGTAACTTTTTTATGCATTTAATTATTTGTATGTAGGTATTAATCGGCTATCCAATGCATTAAATATGTATTTATTTTTTCTGATATTTTTCTTTATATTGAGTTGGAGTAAGCCCATACATCTTATTAAAACAAATTGCAAAGTAAGATGGAGAACTAAATCCTACCAGATCAGTTATTTCTGAAACAGGGATATCTTCGTTTGCCAATAGATGTGCTGCTTGTTTTAAACGAATTGTTTTAATAAACTCACTGGGAGTTTGTCCGAGTAGCGCTTTCAACTTTCGATGAAGATGCCCACGGCTCATTCCAATTTCTTTACCAAGGCTTTCAACACTTAATTCTGGATCTGAGATTTGATTTTTAATTGTTTCAATCGCCTTTTTCATAAACTTTTCGTCAGCTGAAGTCACAGCCATTTCAATAGGTTCAAATTCAGCGCTACTTTTATACTTTTCTTTTAGCGTTTGTCTTAATTCCAAAAGTTTTTTAACCCGCACCAGCAAATGTTTTGGATTAAAGGGCTTGGGGATGTATGAATCTGCTCCGGTTTCCAAACCTTCTATTCTATGTTCTATTGAAGATCGTGCTGTCAGCAGAATTACCGGAATATGGCAGCTAACCAATTCTGTTTTAAGCTTTTTACATAATGTGATTCCATCCATTTCAGGCATCATCACATCGCTGATAATCAAGTCGGGCATTAAATCATAGGTTAATTTAACAGCTTCCTTTCCATTTTCAGCTTCAACTATCCGGTAAAGTCCTCTTAACCCTTCTTTTATATATGTTCTAACATCTGCATTATCTTCTACAATTAAAATGAGAGGAGCCGATTCATCTATGGAGCTTGTTTCAGAAGGCTCCAAAGAATCATTTTCAAACTCTTTTAAAACCATAGGCTGATGTTGAATTTCCTTAGCATTATTTATCGTTTCTTCAATAATTTCATTATCATTAAAATGTTTACGACCCAATGGAAGAAGTACAGAAAATTTACTTCCATTAGCCCTTGAGCTTTCTACCTTTATTTGTCCATGATGCAATTCAACCAGGCTTTTAGTTAAAGAAAGACCAATACCAGTTCCTTTTTGGACCGAACCAGCTGATTCAGAATACTGATAAAACCTGTCAAATATTTTATTCATGGTATCTTGCGACATTCCAACTCCATTGTCCTCAACAATAATTTGAACAAATCCATCCGGGAAAATATCGCTTACAGTATTGTTTTTCTGGATAATCAATCTAATAAGTCTATTATCCGGAGTAAATTTAAAGGCATTTGATAATAAATTAAACAGAATTTTATCGAGCTTGTCGCTATCAAAATAAACATCAATATTAAGGTCATTTTTTTCAAACTCAAACTGGATGTTTTTTCGCCTTGCAAGCTCCTGGAAAGATTGAAATATTTCTTCGGCAAAGAACAAAATATCGCTTTTACATGCCTCAAGTTTAAGTTTGTTCTTTTCAATTTTCCTGAGGTCAAGCAACTGGTTAACAAGCCTTAATAATCGATGAGCATTCCTCGACATCATACTAAGAGTCTTCCGAATATTTTTATTAAGTTTTTCGTTAGCCAGCAAATTTTCAATTGGCCCAATTATAAGTGTCAATGGGGTTCGGAATTCATGCGAAATATTAGTAAAAAATTCCAGTTTTGCCTGATTTAACTTTTCATCCTGGGCTTGTTTTATCCTTTCTATTCGCACTTGATTTTTTTCAGTAATGCGGTCGTCATTTATTTTCCATAAAAGTATTATTATCCCCATAAAAACAACTATATATACTGAATATGCCCATCCCGTTTGCCAGATAGGTGGTCTTATATGAATATTAATTCTTGTAATATTGTTCCCCCATTCATTTTTTCTACTTGAGGCTTTTACCAAAAAAGTATAATCACCAGGATTAAGATTTGTATAGGTAATAAACCTCCTTTTATAATCAAGAAAGTTCCAGCTTTCTTCAAACCCTTCCATCTTGCAGGCATAGTTTATTTTTTCGGGCAGCACATAGTCTATGGCTATAAAATCGAATGAGAAACTGTTATCATAGTAATCAAGGGAAATTTCTTCAGTTTCACTTATTGCTTTTTTTAACAATACCCTGCCATCGGATAGCTTTTTAATTGGAACAGATTCATTAAATATTTTAAAATCAGTTATAATAACATGCGGAAAAAAATCTTTAACCTTAATACTATCCGGATAGAATGCGTTAAATCCAAATACACTTCCAAAAAAGAGCTCGCCTTTTGAACTTTTAAACTTTGAATTGTGAATAAATTCATTGCTAACTAATCCATCCTGATAGAAAAAATTAATAAATTCCTTAGTTTGATGATTAAATTTTGACAAACCATTATTTGTTGCCAACCAAATGTTATTTTTATCATCAACCAAAATAGAATTAATTACCTGATTGGGTAAACCCTGTTCTACACTATAATGGATAAAGGACTCAGTATTTGCACCTAAAAGGTTTAAACCTTCAGATGTTCCTACCCATATATTTCCTAAGCGATCTTCAGCAATTGAGTATATAATATTATCAGATATTGACCTAATGTTAGAGGGATCGTAACTGTAGTTTTTAAAGATTTTCTTTTCTATATCAAACCTACTTAAACCCCAAAAAGAACCTATCCATAAATCACCTTTACTGTCGAGATATAACGTTGTTAACCAATCATGACAAATACTTGTATTGTTAATATTTTCTTTTGTAGAGTAAGTGGTTAGTTGATTGTTCCGATGGTTGAAATGAAGCAATCCATCACCATTAGTGGCAATCCATAAATCCCCATTGATGTCTTCACTAAAATCAACCAC
>JARGGF010000394.1 GCA_029210905.1 Bacteroidales bacterium
CTCAAAGGTGCATTTTTATTCACTGATGTATAAACATGAATGCAAGAAGTATGCAACCACGTCATGCAAGGAACGGAAGCTTTTATGTAAAAAAATGCTTAAGAACATAAAATCATATAACACTGAACACCAATACATTATAATATATTATAAATCAGGTAGATACAATTTAGATGAGAAATATTTCTTGCGACAGTATTCCGATTATCCGTTTGTCCTTGAAGAATGCGTTGCACTTGTAGATAAAGAGTTTTCTACGGGTTATGATTTAATTATAGCTCGCTATATGGCCTACGAACAATATGCGGATTTTCTTAATAAAGAATTTAATTTGATTGATTTTGATTCAAAAACACCCACCTTGGGGGAAGGTGGGTGTTTTTTACAAGATTTTCAATGGACAGGTTCAAAAATTGAACTGGTTGAACTCATGAATGCTATACAAGCATTGGGTTCTGTTAATAACGGCCAGATTTCAATTACCGAATTAGCAACGGCATTTCAACAGATATTCCGGGTGGAGTTTGGGAACTATTATCATACATTTTCCGAAATTAAAAACAGAAAGAACCCAACCTTATTCCTTGATAATCTGCGCAAAGCATTGTTGAATAAAATTGACGAAAAAGATTTTTGATTTTTTTTAGCACCCAACTTGGGGATAGTGGGGGATTTTTTCAATTAGGCTTGTCTAATTTTGCTGCATAATAAATTAAATTGTTCAATTATGCCAGCACAAATTTTAACTACAGAAGACTTACATGTCTTTAAAACTGAACTTCTGGATGAGTTTAAAAAACTCCTTCGTCAAAACGGTATTCAGCCAGTAAAAAAATGGCTTAAAAGCCATGAAGTCAGAAAATTATTAAGCATATCACCAGGTACATTACAAAATTTGAGAATCAATGGAACATTGCCATTCACCAAAATCGGAGGTGTAATCTATTATGATCAGGAGGATATTCAGAAAATGCTGCAAGCCAATAAGATTCAACATTAAGTGATGTAGCAGGATGAACTACATTCGGCATCTTACAGCATTTTTTGAAAAAGCCATATCAGACAACAGACTGTTCCCTACGCACGTCAGTCTTTATATGGCTTTATTCCAATTCTGGAATTTAAACCATTTCAAAAATCCGGTTTCAATTTGCCGTAGTGAGGTGCTACAATTATCAAAAATTGGTTCTTACAATACTTATCACAAATGCTTACACGATTTGCATAACTTTGGGTACATCAAATACGAACCTTCACACAATCAGTTTATTGGCAGCCTGGTTCACTTGTACAATTTTGATACAAGCTCTGTACAAGCGTTGCGTCAGCCGTGTCGCAATAATGATACAACCTCGGTACAAGCGTTGCGTCATTCTAAAAACAATATAAACATATTAAACAATAAAACATATATAGATGAAAAATCTCAAAAAAATGAAACCGTAGAATCAATTTTAAAAAATGAGGAAGCTGAAAAAAGAAAAAGAAAAAAAGTTGCGTCAAAAAAAGAAAACAAAATGACTATTCCATCGCTTGATGAAGTGATTGTTTTTTTCAGGTCTGAAAACTACACTGAATTCGAGGCGCAAAAATTCTTCAATCATTACGAAAGCAACGGATGGAAAATTGGGAGCAAAACACCAATGAAAGACTGGAAAGCTGCAGCCCGGAACTGGATACTAAATATTCCAAAATTTAATCCGGGTGCTAAAAAAGAAAAATACAATCCTACAGACTTGAATAACAAAAAAAACTATTCAGAACCCTTGTAACATTAAAAAGTTGATTTATGGAGAACTCTTTCGATTTCACCTATTTCCTGGCAATTATCGAGGCCAAAGGCCAGGAGCTTTACAATCCAGGCTTTAAATTGGCACCAGAGGATTATGAAACCATTTTCAAACTTTTGGTTTACTTTTTGAAAGACACAGCCGGAGCGAGAAAGCATAATATTTCGTTAGCAAAAGGGATTTTATTATCTGGCCCCGTTGGTTGTGGCAAAACTTCAATAATGCGTATTATGCGCTTAATCCTGAATTCAGAACAACGATTTGCCATTAAACCATGTCGTGACATTAGTTTCGAATTTATTCAGGAGGGGTATTCAGTAATTTCTAGGTACAGCAAACAATCAATCAAAAACAATATACCGCGAACCTATTGCTTTGATGATTTAGGTTCTGAAAATAATCTGAAGTATTATGGCAATGATTGTAATGTGATGGCCGAAATCCTTCTTTCCAGGTACGATTTGTATATATTTCAGGGTATGCTAACGCACATTACTACCAATCTGAACAGTGGCGAAATTGAGGAAATTTATGGTTTGAGGGTTCGTAGTCGTTTGAGGGAGCAATTTAACCTCATCGCTTTTGAAACAGTTTCAAAAGATAAAAGAGCATGATAAGAATGAGATAATTATTTTGAAAAAGTAAGGATTGGAGGTCTTAATATTAAGGAATTTGTACAAATTATAATTTAGTAAAAGAATTGATTCTTAAATTAATTTGGTATATTTTTTAAACCTCAAATCTGATGAATAAATAAAAATGTTTACTTTTATCCAAATCTAACGATTAGATACTCAAAGACAACTAAAGTTCAGAATTGAAATCAAAAATTATTTAACCTATATACAATGGAACTAACCAAAAAGATAAATCTTTCTCAATTGGTAGAAAATTACACAAGTGAACTTTATTCCTGGGCATTGCACAAAGTTTCAGATTCTGAACTGGCCAAAGATTTGGTCCAGGATACATTTTTTGCTGCTGCTGAAAAATTGGAAAGTTTCAAAGGCGGAAGCTCACCTAAAACGTGGCTGTTTTCTATATTGAATTATAAAATTATAGATGTTTACCGCAAAAAAGTAAAACAACCTGTAAACATGGATAACCATTTATTATCAAATTTTTTCGATTCTGATGAAGGTTGGCAGGAAGCCAGACAACCCAAAGATTGGCACGAAGAAGAACAACACTTGCTCGATGATATTGATTTTCAACAAGTACTAAAAAAATGCCTTGATGCGCTGCCAGAAAAATGGAATATGTGTGTGAAGTTAAAATACCTTTCTGGGAAAAATGGAGAAGAAATTTGTCAGGAACTGGATATTGCTCCTACTAATTTCTGGCAAATAGTTCACAGAGCTAAATTGCAATTAAGGGATTGTATTGAAAACAACTGGTTTAAAAATTAAATATCGATGAAAAAGATAATGCACCTGCTCTTTCTTTCATGCTTGAAAGCAACAGAGTTGATAGAAAAAAAGTTTCATTTTAAACTAAGCTGGACAGAAAAAATGCAGCTAAAAGCACATAAAATGATGTGTAATGCTTGTGCTACCTATGAAAAACAAAGTGCCATAATCGAACAAGGGATTTCTAAGGTAAATAAAAAAGAATTTACTGAAGGTGAATTAGAACAACTAAAAAAACGAATTTATCAAAAATTAGGAAATCTCAAATAATAGATCATCCCCAAAAACGAAGCGGATATTATTATAAAAAGATATGCAATATAGTCCTGAAAGTTAGCATGTTATAGGTATGCTAAACGGCTATCGTTGCAAATGGCTCCTGTTCTGCTCACCTACCTGTTATTCAATAAGCTTTTCAATAGAAAATCCAGTAAACAATAATTACTACATTGTGTTTTATACCTGTGAAGCCGCTCTTAATTGGTTAATGCCATAAGCATTTTTAAAAAGTTTAAAAATATCCTGTCAGGTTTTAAGCTTTTCTACGACTAAAGTTCAAAATGTAATACTTTACACGATGAACAGATATTTCTTTATTCCTTTATTTTTTTCGTTTTTTATTTCGGCTTGTGCCCAGGATTCAAATTTCTCTAATCTTAGTTCAATGGAATTTGAGCAGCTGATTTCAAAGAAAAACGGAACCTTATTAGATGTGCGTACAACCTCTGAATTCTCAAATGGTCATATAAAAGATGCAGGCCAGTTAAATTACTATGCCCTGGATTTCAAGAGAAAACTCTTATTGCTGGCAAAAGACCAGCCGATATATCTTTATTGCAATACCGGATACAGAAGTAAAAGGGCAGCAGAAATTTTGGTTGAAGAAGGGTATACGCAAGTTTATAACCTTGAACACGGTATCATGGAGTGGAATCTGGAAAATTTACCTGTAATCATTGAAAAGGATGCACGCCCCGATACAAAAAACAAAATGGAACCCGATGAGTTTTATGCCTTAATTCAGTCTGACAAACCAGTATTTATTGATTTTTATGCTCCCTGGTGTGCTCCCTGCCGAAAAATGATGCCAATGATAGATAGTTTAAAGGCAGAATTTAAAGCGCAGATTACCATTGTAAAAATAAATGTTGATGCAAGTAAAAAACTGGTGAAAGAATTAAAGCTTGGCAGTGTTCCATACTTTGTTTTTTATCAAAGCAAAACTAAAAAATTTGAACACTATGGATTAATTGGCCGTGAGGAACTTGTATCACTTTTCGAAAGCCTCTCAAATATTAAATAAATGTAAAAAAATAGAAACTACTGTCAGGTTTAAATTTTTAATCCACTAATCCTCCAAATAACAAATTGTTTCACATAAAAATTAATCAAATGACAAAAATTGCAATAGTGGTGTTTTCAGACACCGATACAATTGAAGCCCTTGGTAAAGTATCCAATGCTTTTATGCTTGCCAGTGAGGCCATAGAACATGGCGATGAACTTAAAATTATTTTTGAAGGCGCCGGAGCTAAATGGATTGGCGAATTGGAAAAAGAGGATCACAAATTACATGGACTTTACAAGGGATTAAAAAACAACATCACAGGTGTTTGCTCATTTTGTGCACAGGCCTTTGGTGTTAAAAGCCAGATTGAGAAGGCTGGTGTCCCGCTTATTAGCGAATACAAAAATCACCCCAGCCTGAGAAACCTGGTTGTTGAAGGATTTCAGATAATTACTTTTTAACATTAAAAACAATAAGAATGGACAAGAAAAAAATCATAAAGATAACTTCAATCATTGTAATTGCAGGTTTACTGATTGGCGGCGGAATTGGTGCTTACCTGTTTTTTATGCCGCACCGCGATGTACAGTCTGCTTCAACAGACTATAAACTTACAAGTACTGCTATTGTGGAAGAATACTTGAATAATAAAGATGCTGCAAATGAGAAATACCTTGCTGCCGATGGTGATTCTAAAATCTTCGAAATAACTGGTGCGGTTAAAAATATTTCTGAAAATTTCGACGGCAATAAAGTGGTTTTAATTCAGGGCGAAGAGGATAAAGCAGGTGTGAGTGCCACTTTTACCAAAGAGACAAATGGCAGCCTGGCAGGAATTGAGGTTGGACAAACCATTACGGTGAAAGGTGTCATCCGCTCCGGTGCTGCCTACGACGAAGAC
>JARGGF010000395.1 GCA_029210905.1 Bacteroidales bacterium
ATTCACCTTTACACTGATTATTAACATATTAGCATATATCGGAAGCAAGCTAAAATTATCGTATGAGGTTTTTGGAATTTAATCATTGGTCATTATTTTGCCACAATTATGTTACCAATTACTATTAAACATGCTATTTTAATCAACATAAATAATACGCTAAAATAACGACATGTTAGATTAGGAGAAATCCGGACTTATGGTTTTAATAAGGATCAACATCATAAACAATCTGAATGGATTTTCCAGCATTTTGCTTTAGCAGGTGTTCCGAAGCTTCTAAAATGTATTTCTTATAGGCCGCTGCCAGGGTTGACTTTTCAATCTTAACAAGAATAGTTTTTAAAAATAAATCGTGGACTTTACTTACAATTGGGTATTCCGGGCCAATAACATTTTCTTTCATTGCCTTTTTTAGCCAGGTTGCATAATGATGAGCGGCCTTATCAAGTAATTCTTTATTTTTATGTTTTAATGTAATGTAAATTAAGCGGTTAAATGGAGGATACTTAAATTGTTTTCGTTCAAAAAGTTGGCTTTTGAACATGTTTTCATAATCGTTTTGTTGCACAAACTGGATAAGTGGGTTATCGGGACTTATTGTTTGAATAACTACTTTTCCTTGTTTGTTTTTTCGGCCAGCACGTCCTCCAACCTGGGCCATTAACTGATAGCTTCTTTCGTAGGCCCTGAAATCAGGAAAATTAAGCATTTGATTTGCATCGAGGATGCCAACCAGGCTAACATTTTCAAAATCAAGTCCTTTTGATATCATTTGGGTGCCTACTAATATATCGATCCGCTTATTTTCAAAATCTGTAATAATTCTACTGTGCGATTTTTTTCCTTTAGAAGTATCTAAATCAAGACGTTTGATTTCAGCCTGAGGAAAAAAAATTTTAAGTTCTTCTTCTACCTTTTCAGTTCCAAAACCACGTGTTCGTATTTCAGTACTTTTGCACTTCGCACAAACCTGCAGGTTAGTATATGAAAATCCACAATAATGGCAAACCAGCTGATTGGTGTGGCGATGATAAGTAAGACTTACATCACAATGCTCACAACGTGGAATCCATCCACATTCATGACATTCAATGTAGGGTGCAAATCCCCTTCGGTTCTGAAAAAGGATCACCTGCTCTTTTTTGTCAAGGGCAAGTTGCAAATTTTCTAACAGCGTAGGGGTAAAGTGCGATTTCATTTGTTTTTTGCGCCGGGCTTCTTTAATATCAGCTATTTCAATCTCTGGCAGAGCAATATTTAAATGTCGTTCCTTTAATAAAACCAGTCCATATTTTCCTGTTTTGGCATTATAATAACTTTCAATTGAGGGAGTTGCAGTACCTAAAAGTATTTTAGCTCCATGTATTTTAGCCAGTACAATTGCCGAGTCGCGCGTCTGATATCTTGGAGCGGGATTAAATTGTTTGTAAGTATTTTCGTGTTCTTCGTCCACAATAATTAGTCCTAAATTATTGAATGGTAGAAATATGGATGAACGAACCCCCAAAATTAGCTGATATTGATTGTTGGAATTAGGATTGTCTGAATTAATATTGTTCCAGGTTTCAACCCTTTCAGCATCATTATATTTTGAATGGTAAACTCCCACTTTTGTACCAAAAACATTCCTTAGCCGCTCTACAATCTGCGAGGTAAGTGCAATTTCAGGTAAGAGGTAAAGCACTTGCTTTCCACTTTGCAGGTAATTGTTAATCAGATGGATGAAAACTTCAGTTTTACCACTTGAGGTCACTCCATGAAGTAGTACTGCATCTTTTTCAATAAACTGCGTTTTAATTTGTTCAAAGGCGCTAAGTTGATATTCATTTAAATTGCTAATTTGCAATGCATTAGGAGATTTGAATTCTAATCGGCTAATATCTTTTACTACAAGATTTAAAATGTCTTTTTTTATCAGCTCATTAATTACCTGGGTTGTTGCTCCGCTTTTTTGAATAAGTTCTTTTTGACTGATCTCAGCGAGCCCCCTTTCTTCTCCAAAATTACTTAATTCAAGGAAACTACTTAAAACATCCGATTGCTTTTGAGCACGTTTGAGTTTATCAAACACCTTATTTAAAGCCTCATTGTTTGCAAAATTTTCATTTAATTTTAAAAACTTCTCTGTTTTCGATTGAAATCCTTTTTCAAGTGTTTCATGAATTTTTATTGCACCCCTATCATAAAGCTTTTTAATGTGCGGAAGACTATTTTTTATGGATAAAATATCATTTATATCATTTAAGGTTAATGATTTAGATGATTGTAGTGCATCCAGAATCAAGGTTTCCTTTGGAGTGAAATTCCAATTGACAGATAGGGCTTCATCATCGAAATATTCCTGATTATAAACTATCCCGGTGTTACTTTCGAGTCTTAATCCGGCAGGTAATGCTGCTTTGTATATTTCACCTTCCGAACACATATAGTAGGTGGCCATCCATTCCCAAAACCTGAACTGTTTTTGATTTACAACAGGCTCATTATCGATGATATTTAACAGCTCTTTTGCCTCGAAATCGGTAGGCTTATTTTGATGCACTTTTTTAATTAATGCTGCGTAGATTTTCTTTTTCCCGAACTGTACAACGGCTCTTTTTCCCTCCTGACATTCTTCAGTTAAGAAATCGGGCACACGATAGGTGAAAAGTTGCCTTAAAGGCACTGGAAGGATTAAATCTACAAAATATCCTGGTTCCAAAACAACTAATTTAAAATATGATAAATTTACAAAAAACCAATAAATAAAAAAGGATCTGGTATAAGCACCAAACCCTTTTTTTAAGTAAGTAAACTATTTTTTTATATTGTAAGAATATCTGCAACAGTCAAAAGCTCTGCACTTACGTTTCTATGTCCTTTTATGGTTTTATTAAAAGGCACATGAACTACTTCATGGTTGGTATATCCCACCATAATGCTACGTTGGTTGTCCAATAAAGCTTCTACAGCTGCAACTCCCAGCCTGCTTGCCAAATATCTGTCAAATGCAGTTGGCGACCCACCTCTTTGAATATGCCCTAAGACACTTACCCTGATACTTAGGTCATGAAAATCAGCAGCTACTTTATTTGCTATTTCATGAGCGCCCCCCAGGTTATTACCTTCGGCAACCAATATAATTTGAGATGTTTTTTTTGCTTTGGTCTGGCTCAAAATAAATTCTTTTAGTTTTTCTTCCTGACCCTCTACTTCAGGGATAAGAATTGCTTCGGCCCCACAGGCAATTCCTGCCTGTAATGCAATAAACCCTGCATCGCGGCCCATTACTTCTATAAAGAAAGTTCTGTCGTGGGCACTTGCAGTATCTTTAATTTTGTCAATGGCTTCTACTACTGTATTAAGTGCTGTATCAAAACCAATTGTAAAGTCGGTTCCATACATGTCGTTATCAATTGTACCAGGAATACCCACACATGGAATATCATATTCTTGTGAAAATATACCGGCGCCCATAAAAGTACCATCACCACCAATAACCACCAGGGCATCAATTTTATGGTCCAATGCATTTTGGTATGCTTTAGCACGGCCTTCTTTTGTTTTAAATTCGAGGCTTCTTGCCGAGCGCAAAAATGTACCACCTCGCTGAATAACATTTCTCACATCCAATGAAGATAGTTTTATAAATTCCCCATTAATCATTCCTTCGTATCCATGCTCAATACCAACCACTTCGATGTGGTGATATAAAGCTGCTCTTACAACTGCTCTTACTGCCGCATTCATGCCAGGAGCATCTCCTCCCGAGGTTAAAACTGCGATTTTTTTAATTTTTGCCATACTTACTATTTGTAGAATAAAAATGTTTAGATAAAAATACCCAAAGTAAGGCGCAAAAATAGTGATTTTTTGGTTTCTGCCTAATTAAATTAAATAGCTCCAATGTTAAAAAAATATTAAATTGGAGCTATATGCCCTGGTTATTACCAGTTTAATGTCAAAAAAAGATGTATTTTTTATTCGCTGGTCATGATAAAGAGAGGGCTCATTTCAAAACTATGATAATAAGGCCTGAGTCGGTCAATGTTATAAAATTTGTTAATATTTACTAATTTTTTTGTAGAAGTCACCACATCAATTGGCATGTTATCGTAACGTCCATTTTTTAAAACAACCAGCCTGCCGTGAATATTCTTTAAAATAAGGTCTAGCGCGAGATTTCCGTAAGCCATCGGAACTATTGAATCAATGGCATCCGGGTCGCCTCCACGTACCATGTAACCGAGTTTTTGAGTTATATGGTTTACACGTTTGCCATTGTTATACTTTGGCGAAAGTTCTTTAAGTTGCTCTGCCACCCTATCGCCTATTCCTCCAAGTTTTGCATGGCCAAACATATCTTTCTCCTGGTTTTGAAAAATCATTTCTTCACCTTCGTACATAGCACCTTCCGATATAAGCACTACCGAATATTTACTAGGATTTTTGTTGCGATCATCAAGCATTAATTCAGCAAGGCGATCAATCTTAAATTTATATTCGGGTATCACACAGCGGTTTGCTGCTCCGGCCATAGTAGGCAGCATGGCAGTAAAACCAGCATATCTTCCAAAAACTTCTAATACCAACAGCCGCTCATGTGAACCTGCTGATGTTCGTATTGTATTGATAATGTTGATAGTACGGGTAACACATGTGCTAAAACCAATACAATAATCTGTTCCTGGCACATCATTATCCATTGTTTTAGGTATGGCAACTACTTTTATACCTTCTTTATACAGACGGACACCATAGCTTAAAGTATCGTCGCCACCAATTGGAATTAAATAATCAACCCCCAAAAATTCAAGGTTTTTAATTACCTCAGGTGTAAGGTCATTAATTTCATCAGTGTACTTATCTTTTAAGTGATCAGGCACTGATTCTTTTGGCAGGTGGCTTGGGCGTGTTCTTGAACTATGAAGAAAGGTGCCGCCGGTTCGTCCCGCCCGGTTTACAATTTCTTCCGTTAATTGCTGATAACAATAACTATTGTCGGCTTTTTTATCGCGGATCATTTCAATGATTCCCGCCCAGCCTCTCCTAAGACCAATTACTTCATAATTTTCTCGAATAGCTCTGATTGTGATAGCCCTAATTGCAGGGTTAAGTCCTGGAACATCACCACCTCCTGTAAGGATTGCGATTACTCCTTTTTTTTTCGTATTTGCCATAATAATTAATCAATTAATAATTCACTGCTAAAGATATTGCATAATATTCAAAAATTCAAATTATGGTATGTTTGATTTAACTATCAGACATGATGATATTTTTGTGCCTGCTCATGTTCAATTTCTGCAAAAATGCACCTCTTAACAATAAGTTAACATAAAGATAATAATTTGTAAACCAGTTTGCTGATAATACACCTTACTTTTGTTGGTGTAATTAAAATA
>JARGGF010000396.1 GCA_029210905.1 Bacteroidales bacterium
AGGAAAACCTTTCCGCTGTAATTCAATGTGGAATACAGCATTCCCACTATTTGAAACCCAGCCTTTTCTGGCCACTCTAGAGTATTTTGCGCTTACAGATCAGGGTTCGCACCAATTTGATGTGCTTAGGTATTTATTTGGGGAAGTTTCCAGCATTTATACTCAAATTCAGACAGTGAATCCTACTATAAAGGGCGAAGATGTTGCTACTACAATGATGAGAATGAAAAACGGAATGGTTTGCATACAGCAAATCTCCTTCAGTTCGCCCCTTGAAAAGGAAGTGTTTCCCCAGGTTTTAATGACAATTGAAGGTGATAAGGGGAGCGTGCGGCTCGATGCCGATTACAATTTTGCAATTACTGTTGGCAACGAAACCAAATTCGAAAAAATAACCATGCAAAAATATAAATGGCAGACAGAACGGCTTGAACCAGAACCCCCAAGCATTGTTGCATGCAATAATGACATATTAAATGATATGTTGGGCAAGTCCAAAGCCGAAACCAGCGGTGATGATAATTTCGAAACTGTTCGCCTGGTTTGGGCAGCTTATAAATCAGCACAATCAAATAAAGTTATTCAAATGGATTCATTTAATTAATAATCAGTTATGGAAAAAGTAGCTTTAATTGGAGCAGGGGGAAAAATGGGCATGAGACTAGCTCACAATCTCTGCAAATCAAACTATAAAACAAGTTATATTGAAATAAGTGAAAACGGAATAGAAGGTCTAAAATCGATCGGTATTGAAGTAAGCCACGAAGAGAAAGACATTACTGAAGCAGAAACCGTAATATTTGCTGTTCCTGATGTAGCCCTGGAACAGGTAACCAGCATCTGGATTCCACGAATGAAGATCGGTGCAATAGCTATAACACTAGATCCAGCAGCTGCACTGGCAGGTAAACTATTCATGCGTAAAGATATTTCCTATTTTATTGCTCATCCTTCTCATCCTTCCATATTCAATTGGGAACCAACGGAGGAGGCCATGAAAGACCATTTTGGTGGAGTGGCAGCAAAACAATCAATTGTATGCGCTCTTATGCAAGGTTCCGACGAAGATTACATTATTGGGGAAAAGCTGGCATCAACATTTTATGCACCGGTATCTAAAGCACATAAGATTACTGTGGAGCAAATGGGGCTATTGGAACCTGCATTGGTTGAAACGCTTGCTTCAACTTGTGTATATATAGCACAACAAGGATTGGAGGAGGTAATAAAAAGAGGTGTGCCTGCTGATGCTGCGCGTGACTTCTTATTAGGACACCTTCGCATTCAAATGGCCGTATTGTTTAAGGAATTGCCAGGCGCAGTATTCTCCGATGCTGCGAACAAAGCACTCCAACGTGGCTTAAAAGAGTTTATTAAAGAAGATTGGCGTAAAATATTTGAAGCTGATAATTTAAAAGAACAGATATTGGCTATCACCTGATAATTTAAGATGCAAAATAAGGAAATTATATACTTCGGAAAGAATGCTATTGAAGAAGCCCCCCAATTGATTAAAGCAGGGCTGATATCGCTAATTTATCAAAAAGGCAATATTCGTTATATTAAAGTGGGAGATCTGGAGGTATTGAGGATGATTTATCCTGCTGTAAGGGATCATAATTGGGGCACTTTAAACTATTCAATAGAAAATGAAAGAATAGATATTTCCGAAAAAAGCTTTCAAATTTCATATACTGCAATCTATGGAGAACCTGGCATTTTTAAAGCCTGTTACGAAATTACCGGAAATGCTGATGATGGTATAATTTTTAAAATGGAGGGAGCAGCTCTTAAAGATTTCTCCACAAACCGTATTGGACTTTGTGTTTTGCACCCGATTGAAACCAGTGTGAATAAACCATGTTCTATTGAAACCACAAAAGGCGAAGTTTATAATTCTGTTTTCCCTTTGAAAATAGCACCAAATCAGCCCTTTAAAAATATAAAGAAAATGTTTTGGATGCCAGAAGTTGATCTGCAGGTCGAATTAGAATTTGAAGGTGACACATTTGAAACCGAAGATCATAGAAACTGGACCGATGACTCTTTTAAAACCTATTCAAGACCGTTGGAATTGCAGTTCCCTTTTAAAATGCACATGGGTGAGCGAATTGAACAAAAAGTGCATTTACATATTCTTAATCAGGGAAATCTTCAAGATTCTGGAAATAAGGGTTTGAAGTTTTATTTCGACCTAAGTGATAATGCATTTATAGAAATGCCAGTCATTGGAGTTTCAAAATCGAGTGAGGAAATGGAACTTGATCACAGCGATTTTTCAGATATCGCCAGAATAGCGTTCAACCATTACCGTATTGAAGTAAAATTTTCTGATAAAGAATGGGTTAAAGATTTTATAAATGGATGTAATGAAGCGCAAATTTTAAAGATACTGCCTGAATTGGTTTTGTTTTTTAAAAGCGATTTTCTTAACGAGACCAATGATTTAATCCAGCTGATAAAATCTTTACAAATTGATATTTATTCTATTCTGCTTCTTGATGAAAAGGTTAAAATAACGGAAGAGAATATTTCCAATACAGTTTACAGAATGCTCAAAGGAAACTTTCCAATGACAAAAATAGGTGTTGGAACAGATGCAAATTTTGCAGAATTAAACCGTTCCAGAATAAGTGAAAATAATGCCGATTTTGTTTCATTCTCTATTTGCCCACAAGTACATGCATCTGACAATCTATCACTTATAGAAAACATTAGGGCTCAAAAATATACCATTCACTCATGCCAAAAAAAGTTTGAGTCTCTTCATGTTCATGTTTCACCTGTCACCCTAAAACCAAGGTTTAATGCAGTTGCCACTTCCTCAGAAGTTGATCATAAGCCTGAAGGGCTTCCCTCTACTGTTGATTATCGCCAACCTTCGCTGTTTGCAGCTGGTTGGACAATGGGTAGTATCAAAACAATGGCAGAAGCAGGTGCGAAGTCAATAACTTATTATGAAACAATAGGAAGTCGGGGAATTATTCAAGGCAAGCAGGTGAATCCATTTCCGGAGTTATTTTTTTCCAGGCCAGGAAGGATTTTCCCAATGTATTATGTTTTTAGCTTTTTGCTAAAAAAAAATACGCGCATTATTAAATCAATTAGTTCAAATCAGTTAGAATTCGATGGAATTGTTCTTAAGCGTGATGGAAAAATTGAAATTCTAATAGCAAATTATACCAGCAAGAAAATTAAAATAGAATTGGAAAATTTAAGCAAAGAATGCAAAATTCTCAAATTAGACGAAAACAATTTTGAAAAATATTCCGGATCTGTCACCAGTTTGGATGAAGAAGCAGTGAAATTAACATCCAGAACAATTGATCTGAATCCTTTTGGCCTCGGTTTTATTTTTCATTAAGAAATATTTTAGATGCTTAAACAATCATAATCATGTTAGAAGAATTAAAACAACATGTTTTTCAGGCAAATATGGATCTGGTAAAACACAATTTAGTGAAATTTACCTGGGGAAATGTTTCAGGTATTGACCGCAAAAAGGGTTTTGTTGTGATTAAACCAAGTGGTTTACCTTACGAAAACATGCACGCCAAAGATATGGTTGTTGTTGACTTTGAGGGTAAAGTAGTTGATTCAAAATTCAAACCATCTTCTGATACTGCAACACATCTGGTTTTATATAAACATTTTGCAGAAATAAAGGGTGTAGTGCATACCCACTCGCCATGGGCTGTAACATGGGCACAGGCCGGTTTGTCAATTCCGGCTCTTGGAACAACACATGCAGACCATTTCAATGGTTCGATACCTTGCACGCGAAAATTAATACAATCTGAAATTGAGCAATCTTATGAACATTCAACTGGAGAGGTAATTGTAGAAACATTCAAAAATATTGACCATCAAGCAATTCCCTCTGTTCTTGTAAATTGCCATGGCCCCTTTTCATGGGGAAATTCGCCTGATGATGCTGTAATAAATTCAGTTTTACTTGAAGAGGTAGCTAAAATTGCTTACCACACAATGACCCTTCGCAAGGTAAAACCAATTGATACCTTCCTGTTGGATAAACATTATAATCGAAAACATGGCAATAAAGCTTATTATGGTCAAAAATGAATTGTTAAAGAGATTATAAAATACAAAATTCAAGAAGCACAATTTATATTCAAAGCGTAAAAATGGCAGAAAAAAAATATGTAATAGGGATAGATTTTGGTACTGATTCAGTCCGGTCAATAATTGTAGATACTGAAAATGGTCAGGAACTTGCTAGTTCTGTTTTTGAATATCCCCGTTGGAAACAAGGAAAATATTGCATTCCTGAAGAAAACCAATTCAGACAACATCCTTTGGACTATCTTGAAGGTCTTGAAAAAACGATCAAAGAGGCGATAGGTCAACTGCCTCAAGGTCAAGAAAATATAATTGCCGCTATTTCTATTGGAACCACAGGATCTACACCTGTTGCAGTCGATAGCAACGGAACTCCACTCGCACTCTTGCCTGGTTTTGAAGAAAATCCTAACGCCATGTTTATCTTATGGAAAGATCATACAGCTATAAAGGAAGCCAATGAAATAAACGCTCTTGCCCATAAATGGGAAATTGATTATACAAAATACGAGGGAGGGGTATATTCATCAGAATGGTTCTGGGCAAAAATTCTCCATATTATCAGGGAGGATGAAAATGTCCGATCTGCAGCTTTTTCCTGGGTTGAACACTGTGACTGGATACCAGCCTTGCTTACGGGAGCAGCAAACCCAAAAAATTGGAAGCGCAGCCGGTGCGCTGCAGGCCATAAAGCCATGTGGCATAATGATTTTAATGGATTGCCCTCTGAAGATTTTCTTGTAAAAATAGACTCAAAACTAAAAGGAATTAGGGAACGACTTTACAGTAATACTTATACTTGTGAAATATCCGCAGGAAACCTCTCCCATGAATGGTCTGAAAAATTAGGACTTTCAACAAATGTGTTAGTCGGAGTTGGCTCATTTGATGCGCATATGGGAGCCCTGGGAGGTGAAATAGCCCCTTTCCATCTGAGCAAAATTATTGGAACCTCCACTTGCGATATGTTAATTGCCCCAATGGAAAAATTAAATAACAAAGCTATTGCAGGAATTTGCGGACAAGTAGAAGGCTCTATTGTTCCTGGAATGCTTGGTCTGGAAGCTGGTCAATCAGCATTTGGTGATATCTACGCCTGGTTTAAAAAAGTGCTAATATGGCCTGTTGAAAATTTGTTTGCCTCAAGTCTGGTAATTGACGAAAAAACAAAAGCACAGCTTAAAAATGAAATTGCTGATAATTTGATTGCTGAGCTCTCAAAGCAAGCCACCTTAATTCCAGTGCAGGAAACAAGTGAGATAGCTTTAGACTGGATGAACGGACGCAGGACACCCTATGCCAACC
>JARGGF010000397.1 GCA_029210905.1 Bacteroidales bacterium
ACGCTGAAAACTTTTAGGGGAATAGAGGAAGAGTATCTAAATTTATTTTTCCCACAATGTTCTAAAACATAACCAATCATATTATTCCCTTTACCTTTCTTAATTCTGTCAAGTACCTTTTTACACAATTGGTCAACACTGTAATATCTGTCTAAATCTTGGAGTGAAAAACAAATTCCAAATTCCAACTCAAGCTTATCCATGAATCTGTAATATTTTCTTACGCCTCTATATGAATTTTTTATCGTGTTTTTTGGATGAGCAGGAAAGGTCAAGTAGTCCATAAAATGTGAATCTTCAAATTCAGAGGAAGGATTCTTCCTCTGTGACTTAAACACCTCCAATATCTTATCTTTTATTTCTTTCTCAGTCATTTTTATTTATAAGATTTGGTTCAAAAATCATACAGTAAGGCATCCAGCAATCTTTTTTTATCGTTCCAATTTCATGTCCATTCTTACATAATGTATTAATTCCGTCCATTCCATCAAGATCACAACAACCATTTAGTCTCCTATAGTCTAAATGTTTCTTGGTGTTTTTTAAGTCCTTGAGATTTATGATTATTTTGTGGTCAGAATCCGTAAAATATTCACCATCACTAACAAAAAAGTATCCTTTGGGTATAAAGTCTTTACCGTCATCTTCTGTTATTTGTTCTAAGTTAGTCAGCTTAACTAACTCATTTGATAATTCAATATTACATTTCTTGCAGAATACTTTCATTTCTTCTTCATAATAAAACACAACAACTGACTAGACCCAGTTGGGAACGAAAGTACTGCTTTTTCCCAATAGAAAGTAGCCAAATTTTTGATTTACAATTAATTTTCAAATATAAAGAGCCAACCTTTAGCTCATGAGCACCTTAAAAAGTACTAAAATGGTGCGAATAAATCAAGGATTTACTCGCTGTCGCTCATGAAAAAGTTGGCGGTGTTTAGTTACGTAATGCATTGTCAAAAAGCAGTTTGCCCCAATTGGATTTAGCTTTTGTTAACCTGTTTCAAATGCTTAGTCATAGTGGAACCTGCATTTCGCAATATGTATTTCATCGTCTTTTACTTGATAAATCAATCGATGCTCGTCGTTAATTCTGCGTGACCAAAATCCTTTATATTTATATTTCAAAGGTTCTGGTTTCCCTATTCCCGAAAAAGGTGTCCTTGCTATATCTTTTAGAAGGTTATTTATTTTCGTTAGCATTTTTTTATCGGTCGTTTGCCAGTATAAATAATCCTCCCATGATTCGTCTACAAAGATATATTTCATGGTTCAAGTAGATCTTTTTGGAACGAAGTACCTTTTTTCAACTTTTCAATTGCAGAGTCAAGTCTTTTTTCATTTTTTTTAGAAGACAATTCGTAATGGGTTGCTGTCAAAGAATTATATTCATCCAAAGAGATTATTACAACTCCACTATCTTTACCTCGATTGATAATCAGCGTCTCAAAATTCTCTGTTACCCTGTCCAGGTATTTTTTTATGTCTTTTCGAAAATCAGAAATCGTTGTAGTCAGCATGTTTTTATATTTTTGTACGTAATGTAGTACAAATATATGTACAATATTTCAAATTGTCAACTAAATTAAGTCTTTATTTTATAGGTGGGAACATTTGCATAACCCCAAGTAATCCTTTTAAGTTGCGGTTATTTCTGCATTGTATGCAAAACTTTTTTTCTGCTAATATATTTAAAAAAGTAAATTTTTATCTGTTAAAAGTAATATTCTGCATCATTATATCCAAAGGATTTTTTAATTTTTTATAGATTAAAAATATTACGTTTGGGACCTTTGTAGGAGTTGGTGGTATTGGGCTGGATTTGTTCTTCTGCTTTTGTAAAGAATTGGAACGCGATGGAACTTCTCTCACGCAGCGATAGCGAGTAATCGCCCACCAGCATTGGGAGAATGTTATGTAAAATGAGCTATATAAGATTTTGCCAATACAGAATCAACTCAAAAAAAATTGTTTTTAACGACATTTTAGGTATTTTTAGAAAAAAATTGGAGAAGATAATTACGATGAAAAAAAACATTAAGACTATCGCGGCAATATCCGTGTTTACGATTGTTTTCCTCGCTCTTGTTTCCTGCGAGAAATCCTCAACTTCCCCGGTCGATCAGCCGTTCCATCATGATCCAATCAGCGAAACCTTCGATGAAGCCAATAAACCTTCATACGAAACAAGAACTTATGACGACAACGGAACCTCGCGGAGTTACGAACTTATGCTCCCCTGGAACTACGATAAAGATTACAACGCAGACCGGATCTATCCTCTGATGATTAATGTCCACTACTCGGGAAGCCTTGTTGCGGGTAATACTGACAGAATGCAGGACTATCCATGCTTTTGCCTGGATGCCGCTGCAAACAGCGATTGGGTCTACGCCATGGTTGCCGAACTGGTTGCCATCTATAGAATCGATACAAATCGAATATACCTGGCAGGATTCTCTGCCGGCGGTTCAGGTTCTTATCCTTTCGCTTCAAATCTGAAAGCGCAGCAGGGACTAACTATTGCAGGAATCGTCCGCTGTGCAGGCGGAAGCAACACTGCTTTATCCGAGGCCATTGCGGGTAAAACTTCGGTATGGTATCACGTGGGCCTGAGTGATTCTTACGACTTCGGATATGGTAATGGATTATTAAGCGAAGATCCAAATGATGAAAGGCGAATCTCCAACCAGGCCTACGCCTATGTCAAAGGCCTGGATACCAGCGTAGGAGCTGATGAGACGGTAAAAACCGATACCTATAATGATTATGAACGTACTACAACCGCTCTAAGCCAGGCAGGAGTTGAGTTCTTCAAGAGAAGCCATTACGCAGGAATGGGACACAGCGCTCCGGCATATGGCGATCCAGAAGTAGTGGAATGGCTGTTCAACCAGCACCTTTCTAATTGGGATTGAGATAAGATCAGAAGAAATTGCAGAGGCTAGTTGAGGCAGGATAAAGCTGGGCTCAGAATCCGAGACACTATCCATTGTTTTGTGTAAATGAACTTTCAGAGGGTTCTGTTGAATTTATAGTTTCTACTCATAAAACAAATATAAGCTTTCTTTGCTTTAAAGCCCCTCTTAAATTACCTGTCTAGCACTTCTTTCTTTGCTTCATTGCCACGCAATGCAATCGTGCAACAGCCAGGGATGATTTGGCGGGCTTTCAAAATGCTCTGAACTTTCAAACTCGCTGGTAGCCAGGATGCTGTCATAGCTCTGTGTTATAGCGTGCTACTATTACTCAATTGGGTCAAAAACAAATTCTTTACTATAAACTCCTTTCCCTAATAGAATTTTAATCCTGTCGATACCAGGTAATTTATAGGAAAAATCGTCAGTGATTGCAATATCTGTTTAGTGGATCTTTATATTTCAATTCAGAATAATAAGGTTTATCATGTATAAACTTAACGTTTTCGATCCAACCAGTTTTCAACGGGATTTTTAACCATTCTGATTCTAATCTTTCAACAAAATCTAAATCATAAATTAATGAAGTTGCCCTTGTACCTAATGACTTTATTTGATCAAGTAGTTTCGGTCGGTATTTGGGATCTCGCGTAAAAGGAGACATCCATATATTGCTTGTTTCAGGGTTGCCTCCGCAAAATTGAATGTCAAATAAAACATCATCGTCGTCAGGTCGCATAAACCAAAAGGCAATATATGTTGATAGATTTTTATTAGAAGGAGTTATAATATAAACTAACCCATTATCAAGTGATTCAATAGAATATTTAGTTGGGTCATTAAATCTTTCAGAGATCCATTCTCTCCAATGTTTCGATTTATATTGCATTTCCTATTTTACTTCAAAATTAATTTCTCTAAATACGCTATAACGTTGAGTGTATGATTTCGTAAGGGATTGCGGGCTTCAAACGTATCAAACCGTTACAGTTTTGAAGCGGGCTACAACCTTTGAATTTACTACTATTTCGACTATTTTGTATATACATTGTGCTGTTACATTAATCATCTTCCCATTCTATTAATTTGGGAAGTCCTTCATTTTCAATAAAATCTTTCAAAGCAACCATCGCAATTGCCTTATCAATCTCCCATTTTTTAAATCCTTCTGTGAAGTGTCCAAAGGAATAGTAAGTCGTTAATTCTTCATTATTGTTAGAATCATTAATTGAATGCATTGAACCAGTGCCGGTAAGTGAATAGTCAGCTGGATAATAACCAATAATTGTACGGTCTGCCCCTAAAGTCATTGATAATATTTCTCCGTTTAGTTTTTCAATAAAAACAGCTAATGTTTCTCGATCTTGATAAATTTTGTCAATGTCTTTAATTCTTTTAATCAATTCATCACTAGAATTAAAAATTTCCTTCTTGTCAGTTTCAAATTCTATTGATATGGTATCTTTCATATTTTTAATTCTGACTAACGCAAAAATTAGTCTCTGATTTTCAGTTGTTTATATTTTTAAATTTTTATAATTTTTTGCTAATTCCCACAACTTTTTCGTTAGCAAAGGGATTTAATATGAACTGGAAAAATAGATACCTTTCGTTTAAATCTATTTCGGAAGTTCTTATCTGACGAATAGCACACAACATTCGTATAACCCCCAAGCAATCCTTTTAAGTTGCGGTTATTTCTGCATTATCTGCAAAACTTTTTTCTGCTAATATATTTACAAAAAAGTAAATTTTTATCTGTTAAAAGTAATATTTTACATCATTAGTTCCAAAGGATATTGTTTGTAAACAATTTGCTGCATTATGAGCCCTTACCTTGGCGAAGACAATGCCTTCCCGGGGCTATAAATACCACACGAGGGGACTTATGTGGTAGCGGGGTTAAACGAACCGCCGTATATGTTCCTAAGAGAGAAAAGTCCGGTGGACTTTCCGACCGAAAGGAAAGAGCGAAGCGCCCGTAGGTACGGCGGTTACTGAGCAGTTCGGCAAGTGGTACAGTGAGCTTGCCGAACTGCTCACTGTACCACCTGTCGAAAGTATGGTTACTGAGCCTGTCGAAGTATGGTTACTGAGCTTGTCGAAGTATGGTGTGTGAGGTGCTCCGGTAGTCATTGTGCTACCGGCCATCTATGAATGCCAACAGTACTTTTTCATCTCAGCATAATTTTAATCTTAAAGACTTAAAGTATATTTTTCAAATCTTGCATACCAACAATTGCCATTATCTCAACCATATTATCATTGATTCTGTAATATATGGTGTCAGTGCCACAAGGACATCTTCTATATCCTGCTTTTATGTAATCCACAGATTCAAATGCAAATGGCATCTCGGCAATAATTTTAAAATAGTCAAAAAAAGTATCAAAGTATTTGTCAGCTTGAGTAACACCAAATTTTTTGACTCCAAAATGATGAATGCGAATCAAGTCC
>JARGGF010000398.1 GCA_029210905.1 Bacteroidales bacterium
AATTGAAAAGGTATTATTGGCCGATATTGATTCAATACAGGGACAGGCAGAAATGAGCATAAAACCAAGGATTATTATGATGGCAGAAAAAGAAGTGCTTAAAGGAATGATTGAATCTATTACAGTTTATGCTCCTAATAAAGAGGTTAAAGAAGGCGATAGCTGGGAAACCAGTTTTAAAAGCAAAAATGGTGGTTTTGGAATGTTAGTTAACTCCGTTTTTGTGCTTGATAATTTAGAAGAAAATGAAGCAAGCCTCCATGCTGATGTGGCAATTACTCCGGCAGCTGATAAACCAATGGAAGTGAATGGTGCAAAAATTACGGCTGATTTAAAGGGTATAGGAAAATCAGAAATGAAAATCAATCCGCAAACAGCCTGGATTATTTCTAGTACATCAACCATGGAAATAAGCGGAAATATGAATGTCGAAGCCCAAGGCCAACAATTCCAAATGCCACTTGAAATTAAAACAACAAGTGAAGTTACAGCTATAGAGTAGTTGATATTTTTGTAAAAATTTTCAAGATGACGACAAGTAAAACTGATGGGTAAATCCATCAGTTAACAATTTACTTTTTCAAAATTAAAAACAAACACATGAGAACAATTTTAGCTGTCCTTTTAGCATTATTTATTTTAAATGCTAAAGCTCAGACAATCAATGGGTATGTACTTTCATCCGAAGATAATAAGCCGGTTGAATATGCCAATATCCTTTTATTACAACTTCCGGATTCATCTTTCCAATCGGGCGTAATAACTTATTCTGATGGAAAGTATGAACTGGAGAATGTTAAAGCCGGAAAATATTACATAAAATGTAGTTTTGTTGGTTTCGAAGACAATGGAACCATTATAGAAGTTCCTGATGAAATTGGAACCTACCTTGCCGATACTATTTATATGTCAGAGAACGCTGAGGAACTGGGAACGGTTGATGTGGTTGGCGATAAAATACAGGGAAAAGAACTGGTGGACAGAACAGTATATAATATTCCACCTGCAGTTGCCAAATCATCTACCAACGGATTTGAAATTTTACGTAAAATACCTTCGGTACAGGTTGATTTTAACAACAATGTGACTTTAGAAGGTAAATCAAATTTTATTATCCAGGTGGACGGGAAGCAACGCGATAAGGAATATTTGGCAAGATTACTGCCCGAAGACATTGAGAGCGTTGAAGTTATAACCAACCCTTCGGGTAAATATGATGCTTCTATTGATGGGGTAATTAACATAAAACTGACCAAAGAGGCGAGGGTAGGTATCAATGGAAATATTTCTGGTATGGTAAGGCCTGCTAAAAAACCATCGGGTTATGTAGCTGGTGGACTTGATTATGGGCGTGAAAAAATAACCTTTTATGTTTCAGGATATTCCTTTTTCCAGGGACTTGATAATAATACCACCAGTTATAGCCGGTATATGATTCCGGCAAAAGCTGATTCTATTATTGATAGCAAAGGAACAGGCGATTTTGGTATCGTAGCAAGTTCAGTTTCTACTGGTTTTGATTACCGGATTAATGATAAAAATACGCTGAGCCTGAATGTTAGCTATAAGCCCAATACGATGTCAACCGAGTTGGAAAACAACGGTAATATATACAACAACAATTTACTTACTAATTTTCAGGATTATACAACTTCAAATAAAACCAATAGTGATGAAACAAATGCATCATTATTTTACAAAAAGGAGTTTAAAAAACCAATTCAGGAATTAACAGCAGAGGCAACCTGGTATTTGTTTAATTCAACAAATAATAATGATTTTGTTTCCAATTTATATGGTGATAATCATGATATACCGGATACTAGTATTTTCCGTAATGAGAAAGCCATCAATGAGCGCACTTATATGAGTGCAAAAGTTGATTATGTACACCCCATTGGTGTGTCAATGAGATTGGAAACCGGATATCAGATTTATTATCAAAGCTTAAACTATGATTTTAACAGTAGCGATGCTGCCTTAAGCAATGTTTATGATTACAGTGAATTTAGAAATGCAGCCTATTTAGGCTGGACCTGGAATGTGAAAAAATTTGGATTGCAGGCAACTTTACGTGCCGAATACAGCGATATTAAGGTGAGTGATGCTTTTCGTTCTGATTATTTTACCTTATTACCATCTACAAATATTCAGTATAAAATAAGTGGAAGCCAGAATATTAAGCTTAACTATAACAGGAGGATAAACAGACCGGATATTTATAACCTGAATCCATTTGAGCGAATATCACCTGATTTTAATATTTCAAAAGGTAATCCTTTTCTTGAACCAGAACATCGTGACAAAGTTGAATTGAAGTATACACTTAATTTTGGTAAAAATTACTTTTCGCCTGCAATATATTATGAGCATATCTCAAAGAAAATCAGCACTTTGAACAACAGTGTATTTGATCCTATTACAGGTAGAGAATTTACAATTTCATCGCCTGAAAATGTATTGACAGGCTATGAAACCGGCGTGGGAATCAATACCATGTTGTGGTTTTTAAATATTAATGGAAGTGTTTTTAAAGGTTATTATAATGAATTCAATGGTCAATCACCTCCTATTGAGTCACGCGATTATTTTTCGTATCGTGTTACCAGCTATGCTTTTGCACCACTATTTAAGAAAAAAGTGAATGTTTTTGCTTTTGTCAGCTACAATGGTGTTAGGGTGGATGCCCAAAGTAAAACTTATAGTACACCATTTTATGGTTTTGGGGCACAAATGAATGGTAAAAAACATTCGTTTGGTTTCTTTTACTTCCTGCCGTTTAAAAGCGACCTGAATATTAGCGAAACAATTATTGAAACTCCGGCTTATTATTCAAAATCAATAAATTCGTTCGATGTTTCTTATTACACTCAAATTCAGTATTCCTATAAATTTAACAAAGGAAAAAGCATCAAAAAATTAAAGCGCGATGCAGAAATTGAAAGCGATACAAAAGGAGGAGGAATTGGCCGATAAGGTGATATAACATAAATCTTTGCCATAGTTTTTAATTCAGAGTATTGTATTATTTATTAGCACAATAACTTCTAAGTTGGACTTTGGCAAAGTTTTTTTTCGCGGATAAATATTCTAATCTTAATTTTTAAATATCATCAAAGTCATTTCAACCCTATATTTATCATTTTCAAAAGAAATCAATTGACTTTCCCTTAATTTCGGTTCAACTTTGAAGAAAATTAATTTTTCAAACGAATGAACCGAATTTTTTATATCCTTATTTTTATTAGCGTTTGTAACCCTGTTTTTTCACAATCAATTATTCTGGATGAATATGTAAAACAGGGGCTTGAAAACAACCTGGCATTGAAGCAGCAAGACATTGATTTTCAGCAAAGTTTGTATGCAATCAAAGAAGCCAGGGCTTATTTTTTTCCACAACTTTCGCTTAATGCCAGGGCTACTTTTGCAAATGGAGGAAGAACAATTGATTTTCCTATCGGAGATCTTTTAAACCCGGTTTATTCAACTTTAAATACTTTAACAGCATCCAATAGTTTTCCTCAGGTGGAGAATGAACAGATTCAGTTTTTGCGTCCGTTTGAGCACGAAACCAAACTATCTCTGATACAGCCGGTTTTTAATCCTGCTATTTATTACAATACCAAGATCCAGCAAGAATTCGCCAATTCAAAATCCATAAACAAAAACATTTACCAACGAAACCTGGTGGCTGAAATCCAAACAGCTTACCTGAATTATTTAAAAGCAAACAAAGGCATTGAACTAATTACCGAAACCCGGACGCTGGTTCTGGAAAACATCAGGGTGAACGAAAGCCTTTTTGCCAATGATAAAATTACTATTGACAATGTATACCGTTCCAAGGCAGAGTTGAGTAAGCTGGATCAGAAAATGGCTGAAGCTGAAAAAATGCTCAGTATTTCGGCAAAGTATTTTAATTTCTTGTTAAACAGGGATTTAAATGAGCAAATAATTATTGATGAAACTTTGGGTGAGGAATTACCAACTATCCCGGTTTTGAGTGCACCTGATGAACTGGCATCGGGCAGAAGTGAACTAAAAATAATAAACTCCTACGCCAATGCCAACAACCTGAGCCAAAAGATGTACGGATCGGATTATTTACCCACTGTTTTGCTGGCTGCTGATTATGGTTTTCAGGGTGATGCCTATAAATTTACAGCAGATGATGATTTTGCTATGCTCTCCTTTGTTTTAAAATGGGATTTATTTACCGGAAACAAAAGAAAGGCAAAACTTCAGCAGGCAAAACTTCAGGGAGAATCCCTTAGTTTAAGGTATCAGGAAATTCAAAACCAGCTTGAAATTCAGATCAACACCGCTTATCTTGATTTGCTGACTTCGGAAAAAGCAATTGAAGCAGCCCGTGAGCTACAAAATAGTGCCGAAAAAACCTTTTTTTTAATTAATAAGATGTACAAAGAAGGGCAGGCCAATTTATTGAAATACCTCGATGCACAAACAACCTTAACCAATGCCCGCGAAAATTATTGGATTGAGGTATATGATTATTACATGAAACTTGCTGAATATCAGAAACAAACAGAAGTTAATTTATAGAATAAAACAAAATTTTTTGCAAAAAAAGGACAAATTCGTATCTAAAAACTGACCAATAACCGACAAACTAATTTCTAAAAGGATGAAAACAACAATAAAAATAATATTCGTAGCCCTTCCTATGGTAATTTTATCAGCATGTTCAGATAAAAAACAAACCGTTGAAACCGATGCAGCAGTAAACGTTCGAACTGCATATGTATCTGAAAAACAAATTGTTGAATATGTGCACTCTATTGGCAAGGTCTCTTCGAAAGCAGAAGCTAAACTGGGTTTTAAAACGGGTGGTATTATCAAAGATATTTTGGTTGATGAAGGGCAGGTAGTTCACAAGGGGCAAGTGCTTGCTATACTAAACCTTAGCGAGATAGAAGCCAATCGTAACCAGGCCAGTTTAGGATATGAAAAAGCCAGGAGGGATTATATGCGTGCCCAGAACTTATATAAAGACAGTGTGGTTACTCTTGAACAACTTGAAAATGCACGGACTCAACTCGAATATTCAAAATCAACCCTGGAAATTGCAGATTTTAATTTGAAGTATTCCAGGATAATTGCTCCGGAAAATGGTAAAATTTTAAAACGCCTAGCCGAACGAAACGAGCTGATTGCACCTGGCTACCCGGTATTTCTTTTTGGCTCAAGCGTAGATGACTGGGTGGTAAGGGCAAATATTTCCGAAGCTGAGATATTAAAACTTAATCCCGGAGATATGGCAAATATTGTTTTAGATGCCTATCCTGATCGTCAAATTGAAGCCCAAATTACCGAAATTGGCACCTTTGCTGATCCATATAC
>JARGGF010000399.1 GCA_029210905.1 Bacteroidales bacterium
AAAAACTTGCCTGCAGCTTGCATAAAAATCATCCCGTCAACTCCTCCAATTGGATGATTAGATGCCAAAATATATCTTCCGGTTTTTGGAACATTTTCTCCTCCTAAAATCGTAGTTTCTATGTTGAAATAATCCAAAACGGCATCCACAAATGCCAGACCCTCAAGATCTTTGAAGGTTTGCATAATGTGGTTTAGTTCGTCCTGGTGTATGATTTTTTTGAGATAACTTAATACAAATCCAGGCAGTAATCTATATAAACTTGGATTTTTTGACTTTAAAACTTTATCAAGATCCAAAAACAATTCATTGGTATGTTCTTGTTTAATCATTTTAAGCGTATTTTTTTGTAATTATAACAATTTCTTTAAAAAAATAAAATAAAAGTCGCAGATTTTAGTGCAGGTAACCTTTCATTTTGCAAACATATATTTTTTTGCCTGGTCAATCAAAAAAATTACACTCCTCACTAAAGATTAAAAACAATCTTTAATTTGCTGGATATCAGGATACTTATAAGATTGTGAATAACTTTATTATAAGAAAGTGTTAAATTGTGGGGGATTGTGGGAAAAAATGTCAAATTTTGGAAAATTATCTATAATTTTACCGATTGAAAAAGGTATAAAATGCAAAGTTTCATTGGCGATTATATATGTAAAATTGACCCAAAAGGGAGGGTTTTGCTGCCATCAGCTTTTAAAAAGCAGATGCCGGACAATACCCGTGATACCTTTGTGTTAAAAAAAGACATCTATGAAAAATGCCTGATCCTTTATACCATAGAAGAATGGGAAAAACAAAACGAACAGCTGCGGTCAAAACTGAATCCATACAACAAAGAGCATAGCAAATTGTTAAGGGCTTATTACCGGGGAACTGCTGAAGTTACTCTGGATTCAAGCAACAGGCTGTTGTTACCAAAACGATTGTTGGAACTGGCGCAAATTGACAAAGAAATTTGTATGTCGGGCCAGGATAAAAAAATAGAAATTTGGTCAAAAGAATTGTACAATTCCATTGCCATTGATGAACAGGAGTTTGAAGATTTGGCAGATAAAATACTCGGTAAAATTGATAACTAAGACAATTAATAATGACATAATACACTAAAAAATGGTCAATTATCACATACCCGCACTTTTGCAGGAAAGCATTTCTGGCTTAAACATTAAGCCAGATGGTGTGTATGTTGACGTAACTTTTGGCGGAGGAGGTCATTCCCGGGAAATATTAAAGCCCCTAAATACAGGAAAATTAATTGCCTTTGATCAGGACAAAGATGCTTTCAAGAATACTATAGAAGACAATAATTTTATGCTGATTCATAGCAATTACAGATACATTAAAAATTTTCTGCGTTTTTATGGTTTCAATAAAGTAGATGGAATTCTTGCTGATTTAGGAATTTCATTCCATCAGGTGGATGATGCTTCAAGGGGATTTTCTTTCAAATCGGATGCAGCCATTGACATGAGAATGAACAATATAGCCGAAAAAACGGCAGCTGACATTTTAAATGAATACAGTGAAAAGGAGCTACTTAAGGTTTTTAAGGAATACGGCGAATTAAAAAATGCCTGGCAGATTACAAAAAAGATTATTGAAAACAGAAAACAGCAACCATTTAAAAGAATCAACCAGCTGATAAGTGCCATTGAAAACATGGCACCAAAAAAATTCGAAAATAAATTTTATGCTAAGGTTTTTCAGGCATTAAGAATTGAGGTAAATGGTGAAATGGAAGCCCTAAAGGAGTTTCTTGAATCTACAACAAAGCTTTTAAATCCAAATGGAAGGCTGGTGATAATAAGCTATCATTCGCTCGAAGACCGTATTGTAAAAAACTTTATTCGCAGTGGAAATGTTAATGGAACAATAGAAAAGGATGTTTATGGAAATTTTGAGACTCCATTTAAACAAATAAACAAAAAAATTATCATCCCTTCGGAGGCGGAGGTAAATGAAAATCCCCGCTCACGAAGTGCAAAATTAAGAATAGCCGAAAAAATTTAAACTAATAATAAATTGGAAGCAAGCAATCAAACAGAAACACAAAAAAAGGCAAATTTTAATATAAAACAATTTCTAAGTGGTAACATCCTTGTTCAGGAATCAATTAGAAAGCATTTGTGGTATATTTTATTTGTAGTGCTTTTGTCTGTAATCTATATCAACAACAAATATAAAACAGAAAGTATACTGGTTGACATAATCAGGTTACAGGGTGAAGTAAAGGAACTGCGTGACAGATCAGTAAGCTATGCCTCTGAATTAATGTCAATAAGCAGAGAATCGGAAGTACTAAAAATTATTGAGAGAAAGAATGTTGACTTAAAGGAGTTAAAATTGCCTCCTCAGAAAATAGTAGTGAAAAAAAATTATTAATGGATGTAAAAAAAGACATAGTATTTCGCTTAAGTACGGTTTATATTATTGCGGCCATTATTGCTTTGACCATAGTTGGGCGCATCTTACAACTTCAGTTTCTTCAAAACGACAAGTATGAGCAAGCTGCAGAAGAAGTTCAGTACAAAACAGTAATAAGCAATCCGGAGCGTGGTGACATTTGTGCCTATGATGGAAAAGTACTAGCCACATCCCAACCCTTTTTTGAAATAAGAATGGATTTAGCCAGTGAGGCACTAAGTCCTGATACCTTTAATTTATATATTGGCCCATTGGCAGATTCATTGTCGAAAATATTTCCTGAAAAAAACAGGGAAGCCCATTTCAGTGAGTTAATGGCTGCCAGACTAAGAAAAGAAAGGTTTTACCTGGTTAAACAAGAAGTTAACTATTTACAATACAAGAGACTAAGCCAATTTCCAATATTCAGGCTAGGCCAGTTTAAAGGCGGATTTATTGCCATAAAGAAAAGTAAACGTATTTTACCATACGGCGAATTGGCTGCAAGAACAATTGGCTCTTTAACACAAGGTAAATATATTGGAATAGAAGGCTATTTTAACGCCGATCTTCAAGGAAAAGAAAGTGTTAAATTACTTAAAAAGATATCTCAAAACTGGATTCCCATTGCCACCGAAGAATCTTTTCAGGCATTAAGCGGAAAAGATATTATCACAACTATTGACATCAACTATCAGGATTTTGCACATCACGCCTTGCTTAATCAATTAAAAGCCTACAATGCAGACACAGGAATAGTAATTTTAATGGAAGTAAAAACCGGTGAAATAAAAGCCATTGTAAACTTAATGCGCAGTTCGCGCGGGGGTTACATTGAGGGTTATAATCACGCCATCGGTGGTGCTATTGAGCCTGGTTCAACTTTTAAATTAGCCTCGCTTATGGTAGCGCTGGAGGATGGTTATATACATCTGAATGACAGTATACAAACTGGCAATGGTTATGTTAAAATACATGGATTTTCAATCAGGGAAGCTTCCGGGCATGGTTACGGTAAACTTTCTGTAAAGCAAGTACTTGAAAAATCGTCAAATGTTGGAACCTCAATGCTTATTTACAATTATTATAAAAATAATCCTAAAAAGTTTGTAAACCGACTTTATTCGATGGATTTGGATAAAAAATTAGGTATTGAAGTTAAAGGTGAGCCTACTCCTTCAATCAAATATCCTGGAGATCCTCTTTGGTCTGGTATTTCACTGCCGCAAATGGCCATTGGATACGAGCTATTACTCACTCCTCTGCAAATTTTAAATTTTTATAATGCGGTAGCAAATGATGGAGTAATGGTAAAGCCAAGAATAATTAAAGCCATTAGAGAGCATGGGAAAATAATACAAGAGTTTCATACCCAGATAATTAATCCTTCCATTTGTTCAAAACCTACCATTCAAAAGGCAAAACAAATGCTTGAAGGTGTGATAGAAAATGGAACGGCTAAAAACATTTCGGATGCACCGTATAAAATTGCCGGGAAAACTGGTACTGCTCAAGTGGCAAGTGGAACAAGCGGGTACCATGACAACAATGCAAAGGTGATGGCGCATTTTGGCTCCTTTGCAGGTTATTTTCCAGCAGACGATCCAAAATATTCATGCATTGTCGTTATTAAAACCAATGATAGCCATCATTTTTACGGGAATATCATTGCAGCTCCTGTTTTTCGGGAAATTGCTGATAAAGTATATGCATCCAGTCCAAACATGCGCAAAGAAATAAGTCCTGACACCAACGGCGAACTGGCTCTAAAAGAGGTCCCATATTCAAAAGACGGGAACATAAGAGACCTTGATATTGTTTACAATGAGCTAAGAATCCCGGTAAAAGGGAGAGATAAAATTCGTTCTGCATGGATAGTAACAAGCGAGTTGAACAAAATAATTGAATATCAAAACCGGATGGTTTATAGAAATAAGGTGCCAATGGTAGTTGGAATGGGTCTAAAAGATGCAGTTTATCTCATGGAAAGCGTTGGTTTAAAGGTGGTTGTTAAAGGGCGTGGAATAATTAAGGAACAATCAATTGAAGCTGGCACTCTTGTTAAAAAAAATCAAACAGTTGTTTTAAGTCTGGATACATGATGGTACTCAACGAAATATTAGCAGGTATAGAAGTTTTTGAATGTTTTGGCAAATTAGAATCAAAAATTTCAGGATTAGAAATTGATTCAAGGTCAGTTCAGGAGAATTATGCTTTTATTGCAACTAAAGGTACGGTTTCAGATGGGCACCAATTCATTGACAAAGCCATTGAAAATGGTGCAACAACAATTATATGTGAAATTCCTCCATCGGAATTAATTAAAAAAGTAAATTATATAATTATTGAAGATACAGCGAAGGCTTTACCTAAAATTGCTGCAAATTATTTTGGAAACCCGGCAGACAAACTTAAAATTATTGGTGTTACCGGAACCAATGGAAAAACAACTGTTGCCAGTTTGCTCTATACACTCTTTAATAAATCAGGTCATCCTTCCGGTCTCATTTCAACGGTTGCCTATTATATTGGAAATAAAGTTCAAAAATCTACTCATACTACACCTAATACGCTAATTTTGAATTCATTATTCGCCGAAATGGTGAAAGAAGGCTGTAGCTTTTGTTTTATGGAGGTCAGTTCTCATGCCATCGATCAGAACAGGATAGAAGGTATTAACTTCACTGGGGCAATATTTACAAATTTGACTCACGATCACCTCGATTATCATAAAACATTTAAAGATTACCTGAATGTTAAGAAAAAATTGTTTGATAATCTTTCAACAGATGCATTTGCCTTATCAAATATTGATGATAAAAATGGCAAAGTGATTTTGCAGAATACCAAAGCAAAAAAACATACCTTCTCATGCAGGTCAGACGCTGATTTTAAAAGTAAAGCTATTGAAATTCATATCGATGGAACCCTTATAAAAATGGGAAATAC
>JARGGF010000039.1 GCA_029210905.1 Bacteroidales bacterium
TACTGGTAATTGGTCATTGGTCACTGGTCATTGTTAATTGGTAATTGGTCACTGGTCATTGGTCATTAAAAATGTAGCAGTAAATGACTAATGACAAATGACTTAATTACTAATTACCTAATGACTAATGACTAATTACCTAATGACTAATCAACTATTAAAAATGAACAAATGCCAATTCAACCAAAGATTAAGAGCCAGTGACACAATAATGACCAATGACTTAATGACCAATGACCAATCAACTTTTAACAATTGAACGAATGTCAAATCAAACAAAGATGAAAAACCAAAGACAGAATAATGACCAATGACTTAATGTCTAATGACCAAAACAATAATTAAATGAAGAAAGCCCTCACATATTTAGTACTGTTCCTTATATCAAGCACCGCCTGGTCGCAAAACTTCCCCGTGCAATCCAATGTAAACATTACCCCTCCCTACTCGGTTTACCTGTCCGATTATGCCTCCATGACCAGCAACAAGCTACTGGTTACACTGATGCTCAAGGACATAAATCAGTCCGATATACAGGTAAAGCTGCGCCTGACCATTAAAGGAAACGGCATTGAAATACGCACCAAGGCCGACTACCAGCCCCAACCGCTTCTTTTGCAAGGCGGGGCACCGTTGCTGATTAGCGGTACCGACCTTGAAAGTTACCTGAACCCTGCTAACCTTGATTTTTCCGGCACCACCAAAAGTGAATTTACAAAAACAGGAAAACTTCCCGAAGGCGTGTACCAATTTATTGTAGAAGCAGTTGAATACCGCAGGAACGTAACAGTTTCTAATGCAGGAATGACCATAGGCTGGCTGGTACTTAACGATCCTCCACGCTGGACGCTGCCCATGGCAAACAGCTTACTAACAGCTACTTATCCGCAAAATATCTTCTTTAGCTGGATGCCCATGAGCACCGCTTCGCCCAACTCAGCCTTTACCACCGAATATGAATTTACCATAGTAGAGCTGTGGCCTGATAGCCGCTCCCCCGGCGATGCCATTAACTCTTCAATACCTCTTTACCAGGTAACTACCAGCAACACCTCATTGGTTTATGGCCCTGCCGAACCGGAGCTGACACCCGGGCGCAAATACGTCTGCCGTCTGCGTGCCTACGACACCGAAGGTCGAGATCTGTTCAAAAACAAAGGTTATTCCGAAATATTGGTGTTTACCTTTGGGCAATCCTGTAAACCGCCCAACATCATTCAGCACCAGGTGTTGGGCCCCGAAGATGCCCGTGTCAACTGGACCTCCCTGCCCGGCAACACCCAGTTTGTGCTAAGTTATGCCGAACAAAATGCCGATGGCACCTGGAGCAACTGGTACCACAACGAAACCCTGATGCCCACCAGCAACATCAAAGGCCTGAAAGCGGAACATTCCTACCGCTACCAGTTAAAAGCCATTTGCGGCACTTTGGAAAGCGAATATTCTGAAATTAAGCAGTTTAACACCCCTGCCCCCGATACCACCCTGGTGGAATGCGGAAAAGACATCAGCATACCCAAAGTGGACGACAGCCCACCCCTGCCCATGCTAAAAGTGGGCGATTTTATCAACGTGGGAGGTTTTGAAGCCCGCATCATTGAGGTGGAAGGCTCCAATGGCACTTTCTCAGGCAAGTGCGTGGTAAACGTAAAAACCTTTGGAGGGGTGCGCATCCTCTCCGAGTTTGAGAACATTAGCGTAAACGAAAGCCACCAGGTAACTGCCGGCGCCATCAATTCCGTAAAGGGCGAGCTGAACATCATTGGCCTTGATGAAATTATTAAAGAAGTAGTTGATGTATTCGACAATACCGAAACCGACCCCAATGTAGGCGACCCTTACCAGCCTGGCGACCCCGTTACCATAGTTATTGAAGGACAGACAGTTACCGTAAGCGGCGATACCACCTTTACCACCCCCGAAGGCACCGAAGTAATCGTTACCCTAAGCGGCCAGCCCCCCATAGTTACCGTGGATGGAGAACCCACAGAGGTGACCACGAATAAGTTGGATTTTGATAACCCGAATACGGTTACCAATGATGGAAATTTAGCCCATGCCTCTAGCGACACCACTGCCTATTCCATTAACTATGTGCAATTTAAGGAATTTATAGAACCAGACGATAAAACCCCCGGATTTGATGCCTACGACCATGGCATTGCCGCATACCGGAACGAGTACAAAGACAAAAAAGTAAACGACCAGGAATATATTATCCCCTGGCAATCAGTGGAGGCTAATGGCAAACCAGCCAGGGTAAACATGCTGATAGACACCAAAGTACCCGATTCCATTCAAACCAGGCTAAAGGTGGAAATGAAAGGCTCGCCCCTCAACTTCTTGGCCAGCCCCGATGGCGATACCATACGCATACTCAACCTGGTTGGGCAAAGCAATAAAGACCTGGATTTAATCACCGCCTCCTACATAAAAGACAATGGCGACGAAGTACCTGTTGGTTACCTCAACCTGATGAGCTACGAAAGCCAATCCAAAAATGTGGTAATAGTGCCGGTTGATGGGGAGTTCAAATACCAGGCCTCTGCCCTGCAAGCCTTTCTGGATAAGGTATATGCACCAGCCATGGTTGCGTGGGATGTACAGGTAGCAGACAAACCCCTTGAAGTGGAATACAACGAAGGCGAAGCCAATGGACTGAACACCTCACGAACTTTCTTTAGCTCTTTTAACGAGGAAATGAAGAAAGTGATTAAAGCTATGGAAAACCGTGGCGACTACAAACCGGACAAGGCCACTTACTACCTTTTTGTAATGAATAAGGCCGAAAACGAAAGCCTCAACGGCCTGATGCCTTTTAACAGCAACTATGGCTTTCTGTTTACCGGCGACGGGCCCGATCAAACCCATCTCTTTCGCACAATAGCACACGAACTGGGCCACGGTGCCTTTAAGCTCCGCCACAATTTCGACCAGTTCAGCACAATAGAAAAACGCAGCACCCTCAACCTAATGGATTATACCAACACCCCAGAAACTGCAACTGTCCTGCGCAAGTTCCAGTGGGATGAGATTATTAATCCAAGGCTGGTTGCGCTGGGGTGGGGTGAGGAGTTGTATGCGGAAGACGGAGAGGGTGGATATTCTAATTTACCAATAACTGAAACTGTTTGGTACAATATAACTCCGCCAGGGAAAGTGACTTTTCTTGCACCAAGTGGGCTGCCATTTAGCGCAGAAAATGTAAGCAGGATACTTTTAACTACTGGAAATACTGAAGTTAAGTTTGATAATAATGGAGTCATTTCAAAAGATGGTACGGTTACATTATCAGCAGACAGGGGTGTTGTTGTAGCCTACGAGGTGAATAATATTGGAGAGAAGGAATTATGGACTGCATCGACAAGCACTTTTTCAAGGGAAGTGAAAGACAATGAAACTGGTGAATTGAAAACCGTAAATTATACAGGGTTTTATGGTTATAAAAATGACATTTATGAAAGCCCAGCAACAGACAGTAAATCCCCTTCTGAAAGCTATTTTGAATTTATATATTGCTATTCTGATGGACATATTGGTATCTATGAGCTAGATTTAATAAAAGATCTTAATGTATTTTTATTTCCTGATGAAAAAACTAATTATACAGGATCAGGTGTTTTTGTTTCAAATATTGAAGAATTTTTGCTAAAATTTAAATTAGGCTCAGAGGTATACGAGTTTAAGGATTTCAGCAAAATAGATATATATGGACATGAGGTCTGGGCAAAATTCAATTATTTTGGAAATAAAGGGCTATTGCAAAAAGTAATTCGAGGGGATGAAACTTTATTGCTTTATACTATCAAGGATAAAAGAGGGAAAAAACACCACTATTCTTTTAACCAAATACTAAAGAAATGGCAAGATTTTACTTTTGGAGAAACCAACATTGAAGATATTTTTGATTATGATGTAATAGAAACCTTTTATAATGATTTCGCTGAACTTGGACATGGAATTATTGATATAATAGGTTTTATACCTTTAGCAGGTGAAATAGCAGATGCAATTAATGGTGCGTGGTATTATTTGGAAGGAAATACAACTGACGCTTTACTATCATGTGGGAGCATGCTCCCAATAATTGGTGACGTTGCAGCTAAAGGAGGAAAATATACAATAAAAATTGTTAAAGGCCTTAACAAGGCTGCTAAAATTGAAAAAATATTTGAATTCACAGAGGATGGATATAAAAGTTTTAGTAAAATAAACGATCTACTTAAAGCAGCAAAAAACGTAGCCCGTAGAGATGAATGTATTGAAATATTTGGAAAATTATTAGAAAAATTCCCAGATAAGACAGTGACTATTGAAAAATTTGCTACAAAGATTACTGATGTTGATAAACTTAAAGCAGTTCTTACAAAAATTGATAATTTACCGATATCTCCTAAAAACTTAAGAGCTTCCTTGCTTGATGATTTAGCAAAAAACTCTAAATTCGCAGATGACTTTTTAGCAAAAGTTGCGGATAATGAAGGATTGGTAGAGAGTTGGAAGATTGTCGGAGATATAGGAACAAATCCAGCGTGGAGAACACATCTTCCTTTATTAGAAAGTATAAATAAAATAAAAGCTGACCCAAATTTACTTAGTAAAATTGGTGGAGATTCCAAGTTGATAGATATTCTTAAAAAGAATTCGACTTCTCCGTACACAGGCTGTAATTGCGGACAAAAATGGTTGCCTAATATTGAAGAAACAGTTGAAAGCTTATCTTCTTTTGCAAATAAATTTGACCAATCTAAGGTTAATTCAATGGTTGCTGGCTTGACTAATGAAGTATCTAGCTTTAGACGAGGTGCTTTGCAGGAGCTTAAAGGTATTAGAAATCAAATTGATGAAATTACGGATGTTCAAGTTAGTTTACCTAATACTTCTAGAATTGCAGATGCAAAACTAACAAATGGAAGATGGAAGGAAATCAAGAGTACAAACAATATTTTAGAAACTGTTGGAACAACCAACCTTGACCAATTTAAAGCTTATATAAAAAATGTTACTGATATTGACCAGTTAAAGTATTCTTTTGATAAAGAATTGCTCAAGACTCCAACATCTTCTGGTGGTTTAGGTCTTGTTGATGATGTTTCAGTATTAAACCATGCAAGGGAACAAATGAGGCTGGTTTTTAGAGATAACGCCAAAGCTATTTTTGATGCAAATCCTAGTGTTTTTACGAAGTATAACAATATAGATGATTGGGAGGATTTGTATGATTTGGCTTCCAAAACAGACTTTGTCGATAATTCAATTATTAAAAATCTAGTTGAGATACAATAGAATATGTTAAAAGAAATCTTCGAAATAGAGAATTGTAAATCTGCAATAATAAAAAATGAAATATGCTATTTTCTTAAAGAGAATAAGCTTTACAGTGTTGTTGTCGGAAGAAATAAAATAGAAGAAATAGTAGAGACTCCCTGCTGTGAGAGGTTGTTGACATCTAATAATCAGATATATGTACTTGATGATTTAAATCAGATTATTTTAGAAATAGACAAAAATGGGAATATTTCTAATGTCAGGGATTCTTTGAAGAGTATTAGGGTTAATCTTGCTGCAAAGGATTGCTTGGTAATTTATGTTAAGAAGCCAGAGAGGAAAAGGGGATTATATAATACCCTGAAAAATGAGATAAGTTTCTTGTCTGAAGATTTTGCTGCATCTTATGTTTTTGAAGATTACGCAATTAATTGTGATAGTGATATTGTTCTTTATTCTCCAAAAACAGGAAAAACCTTAAAAAAGATAAATACTTCTGAATTCCTAGGAGATAATGAGAAAATAGAGAAGGTATTAGGTTTTTTTAAAGATTATATCTTGATTGTTTTGTCAAGTGGGGGACTTATGGCAATCAATGTTGTTAATCCAGAGACCAGACATATTTGGACAGTGCTTGTAGGTGCTAATAAAGAGGACGTAAGTTCAGAAAAGTCTTTAGGGAATTTTAGTGTAAGGTCTGCTAAATTATCTATTGACAAAAGTATATTATTAGGGTTTGAGTATGATGTTTACTGGGAAGTTGATTTGAATACTTTTTCATTGAATTCTTTTGCTCTGCAAGAAGACTTTCAGAAGTATGGAGTAACAGGGTGTTGGTCAAATACTGTGTTAAAAGATAATCTTGTGTTTTTCTTTAGTGACCAAAAATACCAAGAAAACTTTAAGTTAGTTTGCTTTGACTGTATTCAAAAGAAAATAATATCCACTTGGAGTGTAAAAATGAATAATGATTTAATAGGATTTGATATAAATGGTCCTGAAATCTTTGGAAACTACCTATTATTGAAACAACAAAATCAAACTGTTCATATACTTGAAATTAAGAACCCCCCCTGATGGCGCAAGTATATCGGTGCTGTTGCATAGTTCAAGTCCCCTTATGGCGCAAGTATAGTACTGCTGCAGCATAGTTCAAGTCTGAGCGACAGCGGGGACTTGGACTTGAAATAAAAGCAGTTTGTAACTGCTAACATTGCAAAGCAAAAAAAGAATAAGATATAAACGTTCTTTGACGTACTGATTATTACGATTTAAACAAACGGAGCAGCCTATGAAAAGAGTGAAAACTTTTTTCATAAGCTGTGCCTTTTGTTGCCGGTAGAATTTTTAGGCAGATGATTTAGCACACGCAGCCAGCGATACCTCCGCCTACTCGATTAACTATGTACAATTTAAGGCCTTTCAGGAAACCGATGGCAAAACTCCAGGATTTGATGCCTACGACCATGGCATTACTGCTTACCGAAACGAGTACAAAGACAAAAAAGTAAACGACCAGGAATACATCATCCCCTGGCAATCCGTAGAGGCCAATGGCAAACCAGCCAGGGTGAACATGCTGATAGACACCAAAGTACCCGATTCCATTCAAACCCGCCTAAAGGTGGAAATGAAAGGAATGCCCCTTAGTTTTTTGGCCAGCCCTGATGGCGATACCATCCGTATACTAAACCTGGTGGGACAAGGCAATAAAGACCAGGATTTAATTACTGCCTCCTACATTAAAGACGATGGCGATGAGGTACCAGTAGGTTACCTTAACCTAATGAGCTATGAAGAACAGCCCTTTAACCTGGTAATAGTGCCGGTGGATGGGGAGTTTAATTACACAGCCTCAGCCCTGCAAAAATACCTGAACAAGGTATATGCACCAGCCATTGTATCATGGATGGTTGCTGTAGCTGATGAACCCCTTGAAGTGGAATATGATGAAGGCGAAGCCAATGGCCTGAATACCTCCCGCACCCTGGTAAGTAAGTTCAACTCCGAAATGAAGGCCATTATCGATGCCATGGAAAAACATGGCGACTATATTCCCGCTGATGACACCTACTACCTTTTTGTAATGGAAAAGGCTGAAAACGAAAGCCTCAACGGCCTGATGCCCTTTAACAGCAAGTACGGTTTCCTGTTCACCGGCGATGGCCCTGATCAAACCAAACTTTTTCGCACCATTGCCCACGAGCTGGGCCATGGTGTCTTTAAGCTCCGCCACAATTTCGACCAGTTTAGCGCAATAGAAAAACTCAGCACCCAGAACCTGATGGACTACACGAACACCCCCGAAAGCGCTACTGTCCTGCGCAAGTTCCAGTGGGATGAGATTATTAGCCCAAGGTTAATAGCGTTGGGGTGGAGTGAGGAGAAGTATGCTGAGGGGGAGGATAAAAATGTTTTCCCTTGGGCTTTCAGAAAAATTGATCAATTTCAATCAGGAATATATCTTGCACCATCAGGAATGCCAATTTATATTGACAACAGTAAATATACTACATTATATGTCCTTGAACCAACTGATAATGTTGGAATAACAGGTGTCCCAGAATATTCAATCTTGGCTTTAATAAAAAACGGAATCAAATATACAGCCTCTGTATCTGAGGGCTGTTTTGAAGGTTATTTAGCCCCTTATGACCAGGAAAAAGATAAAAGTGAAAAAATTTATTTTCCAGATATTAGACCAAAAATTTTCACAGAAAATACTGTTAATTCAAAATGGTTTTTATGGCAAAATAGTAGTTTTATTGAAATTGAATCTTCTGAAATTGTAAAAATAAAGCAAACATTAGTTGAAGAAACATTCATCGAAACGTATTCTTCAGAAGGTAAAATTAGCTTTAACTATTTAAATGACAAGGAATCATGCCAACAACAAAGTACTCCTGCGAATGCATCAAAGGCTAATTTTAAAAGTCTGGCTAATACAGATGTATATGTTGAAATTTTTGAAAGTACATATACCGCTAAAGGTAAACCGCTAGGGGAAAATGAAGAACTTCTTAACAGTTTAACCCAATTTACAAATCAAGAAAAAAACCACAGCAATAAAAGCGAGAAACTGTTAGGGGAATATTTGGCTGATAAGCTTCGAACATATGAGTTATTTAACAACGGAAGAAAATTTATTGTTGTTACATGTGGAACAAATACCCTATCTACAAATCAAAATTCTTGGAATGATCTTGCTAAGAAAGTATTTGAAAAAGCCAATTTGGGCAAAAATGACATTCTTATAACAATTCCATTTATTCAATTAAAAGGTACCGGCATTGATAAAGGTGAATATTTCCTAATGCCTGGCATTGCATATGGAAGTGATATAAAAATAAACTTTACGGAGTTAGGGCAGGACTACATCCATACACAAAATGTAGCTGAATGTCATGCAGGAGCTGAATTAACTATTGGGAAATTTATTCTTGATGTTTTTACACATACAACAAAAAAAGCTTTAATATTTAAAGGGATATATCTGGCAACTGACAATGTAGAATGTATCATAAAAGAATCACAAAGTATAAGTGGGCTGCCATTTAATAAAACAATTATACTATATAGGCAAAATAAATATACTGAATTATCTAATTTAATTAATGGATTTAAAGAACGAATTAAAACTGCCAAATCTGGCATGATTGGTCAGACTGCCGCAACACTTGATGAAAGGGAAAAAGCTATATTGCTTTATAGAACCCAATTTGATCATACTATAAGTTTAATTGAACATGATCTAGAAAAGTCTAAAGCAGAAAAAATCAATGAATTATCTAAAAGTTTTGAAATTGAGCGTTATTACCCGAAATTAAAATTTGAGTTTAAGGAAGAATTTTTAGAAGCGGTAAATCCAAAATTTGCATTTGAAGGTGATACAGATACAAAATATGCCAGCTCAAATGCTGTTTCCTATATACAAACAAAAGCTTTCAACGAACTAAGAGAAGAACTTAGCTATAATAAAGCCTATTTCGATTGGGATCCCCCCCATGCTTTTACAAGTGTTTTTGATGTATTTATTGCTGAAACCCATGAGAAAATTATCACTGGTTTAGATGCTGCCTCCATAATATTTGGCTTTGTAGAAGCTGATGTAGTTACAGACTTTATTGGTTTGATTTATTCAAGTATTGCGGGCGATAAAGCAAATGCATCTGGCTATGCAGCCTCCTTATTAATATTTGGCCCTCAGAGTGTGGCTGTTAAAAAAGGTATAGTGAAGGCCTCAAAGGGTATAATAAACTTTTCAAAAAAGAAGGGATTAAAAGTAGTTGAAGATATAACCGATGATATATTGCTTAATTATGCAGAGAAAAACCTTAAAAAAGATATTTTTGAAAAACTACAAAAGAAATCAGGTAAAGAATTAAACGAAGCACTTACAAAAGTACTAAACAGTGATTTATCAATTTTTTATGATGACATACTTGGCTCTTTAAAAAGTGAGGCTGTGTCAAATTTGAATAAACTTAGAACCGAAACAAGAAATAAAATATTAGATGATATTATCTTAGATGCAAACCTTGAAAAGTATGTAAATGACAACCCGCTAATTACAAAAGCATTTTCAGCACATAAAGATGATTTAACCGCTATTGAACTTGATCAAATTAAAAATCTTATTGAACAGGCAAATATCCCAATAAAGGCAAAACAATGGGCAAATCGTGGACTAAAGCTTCGGAATATGCTTAAACAATCAAAACTTTTTGATGATTTTATTGAAGAAACTGTAAAAACTGATTATAAAGCCATATATGCAAGACAAGTAACCCTAAGAATCACGAATAAATCTGACCCTACCAAGTTTTTGGAAATTGTACCTGATTATTTGATAAATAAAGATGGTAAATTTATTATTGTCGATGCAAAGTATACGACAAAAGAATTTGACGAATTTGCTATTGACAATGCACTTACACCAAACCAAAACGAAGTATTCAAATGGTTTGAAGATGGAGATGTTGGTGGTATTGAAATTAGGGCTAATCCTACCAAAGCAGAATTGATTGATGCTAGCCAAGGCCAAAAATTAACAAATGATGAAATTAAAAATTTTGGAATACATATAATAAAAAGTAAAGCGGACGCTGTAGATGCTATTGAAACAACTTTTATTTTAAAATGATGGAAAAATTTAAAGAATTTATAAATGAGTTTTATTTTAGGCTTGAAATTTTATTAAAAGAAGAAGGATTCAAATCCAACAAATCAAAAAACGAAATTTCAAAAGGTACAAAAACAGACTGGAGTAAAATCACATTTGATATGAATAAAATGTACGATTTCACATATAATGTAAATTGTGCATTTAAGGTGCGAAATAACATTATTAGAACTATCTATGAAAAAATCATTCCTGAAGTTGGTCGCAAAGGCGATAGATGGTTTTGCCTTTTGTATCGCCCTTATAAACTTTGTGAATGCTACTATCCAAAAATAACTGACTGGGAAACAATAAGAGATACTGAAACAAAAATTTCTGGCAAGGTTGTAGATTTTTCAAATGCTTCAAGTGTAGATAAGTGGTTTGCAGGGTTTGAAGAATTTTTGAATAGTGCTGGATTTGATTTTTTCGATCGTTTTAAAGAGGTTGATGGTTACGATAAATGGCTAAACAAACCATTATTAGAAAACTCTAAATTAACAGAAATATATGTTGATTGGGATTCAAGACCAGGTCTAATATCAGCTCAACTCTGTGAAAATCCAAATTACGAGCAGGTTTATGAAATCTGGAAACAACATTTTGAGACAGTTAAAAATAAGAAAGCATTACAAGAAATAATTGACTTAAAAAACTTTCTGGATAATTATAGTCCTACCGAACTTTACCAGATGGTACAAACGTAGCATTGCTGTTAACCAAGTTTGTTTCCTTGATGGATCGAGTATAGCAGTACCACTGTATAGTTCAGGTCTAAGCGGCAGAGGGGACTTGGACTCAAAAAGCCAGTAGTTTACCCCTAATGGCGCAAGCATAGCACTACTGCTGCATAGTTCAAAGTATATATCGGTAGCGGTTACTTGGACTTGAAATGCCAGCAGTATTCTACTGCGAACATTGCGGGGCAAGATTGAGACAGAAAATAGGATTTAAAGGGCCTGGTAATTTTTTACCGGGCTATTGTATTATACTATTGTGCTAGTTGGATAATTGCTTACACACGAATACTCCCCCTGGTTTAGAAAATCCGTATTAATTTATTTGAACGGTGTGATCTACTTATGAATTGGTAAAGGTACTGTTCCATTAACATCTTAAAAGCTTCTAAACATCAAAAGCAATCGGCGCACCATCATAACCATCTAAGTTCCATTACTTTAATCCCCAGCTGCTTCAGCACTAAATGAACTTATTTTCCCTAAATAGTTTAATGCGCCTGCCTTAAGCCCTTTTTTCTCAATACTTTTGATTGCCTCAAAAGGTTGAATAAATTTTCCGGTTTCAGGAGTGCTTCTTGTTTCCATTCCAGTTTTGGTTAATATGTTGTAGATTTGTTCTGTAGTAAGATCCGGCTGAATGGCCTTCATTATCCCTGCCAGGCCTGCTACCAAAGGTGTTGCCATTGAAGTACCGTTCAGGAACTTATATTCGTTGCCCGGAATTGTAGATAAGATGTTAACTCCCGGAGCACTAATTTTGTATTCAATATCGGTAACATAATTGGAGAAACCGGCTTTGCTAAGCTCATGATTTACTGCCGAAACAGTAATAACTCCTTTGCACGATGCCGGCACAGCAAGGCGTGCATTAACATTCTCATTTCCAGCCGCCACAATTACAATTGCCCCTTTATCATTTGCATATTTAATGGCCTGTTCATAGGCTTTTTGCCTTTTTTCAGATGAGGGGCCGCCCAATGACATCGAAATAACATCAGCGCCATTATCACAAGCCAGAATAATTCCGTCGATGATATTTTCCTGCCTTCCGGAACCACCAGGCAAAACAGTTATTGAACTAATGGAAGTAAACCTTCCGGTAAAATTCAAAGAAGCTATCCCTTTTTTATTATTTGAAACTGAACCTGCAATGCCTGCGCAATGTGTACCATGGATGCCTGTATCAGTGTCATATTCTTCAGAGAGTGATTGATAATTACCACTTAAATCTTCGTGTTTGGAATCTACCCCGGTATCCAAAATAAAAATTCTGGCTTTTTTTAAAGGATATAAAGTCCTCATTAATTTTACCAGTTCGTTGATTTTCATGTAATTAAAAGCCCACTGATCTGAAATTCTGAGATCGTTGAGTATCGTATCATTATATTTTGGTTCGTTTTCGCCATAGGCATTGGTTTGCTCGATGGGTGAGAGGGTATAAATTTCGTTAAATTCAACATTTTCAACCAGTCCTGAATTTTCTATCAGGGACATTATCTCAAGGGTATCATCAAAATTATCAAGATCTACCGTATAATAGTTGTCAAGTTGTGTAATTGAAGTATCCTGCAACTGGGGGAAAGCCCGCTCAATTTTTGGATTCAAGCCCTTTAGTAAA
>JARGGF010000003.1 GCA_029210905.1 Bacteroidales bacterium
GCTTTATTTAAGAGCCCTACGGTTTCAAAATGGAAAATTGATGTAACTGCTGATAATGGAGTAGTCTATCTTAATGGTACTGTTGATTCTTATTTTGAAAAATCACAAGCAGAAGATATTGCTTCAAAAACCAAGGGCGTAGTCGCAGTTGAAAACAACCTGAGGGTTTTTGATAACAATGACTATTATTACTATAATTATTATGGATGGAACTCTTATCTTCCTTTATATCAGATTGATATAGGCTCTGACTACAAGCCTGACAGCGAAATAAAAGAAGATATAGCGAGCGAACTTTGGTGGTCGCCCTACGTTAATCGTGACGAAGTAAAAATAAGCGTTGCTGACGGCAAAGCCATCCTTGAAGGTAAAGTTGATACTGAAAGAGAAAAGCTTTATGCTGAAATTAACGCCCTTGAAGGCGGTGCAAACGAAGTAGAAAACAACTTAATAGTAGACAACACGCAATAACTTCTATTACCGGAAAAGCAAGAAGCCTGCAATCCTTTATGGGTTAAAAGGCTTTTTGCTTCTTTTTTTGTAAACAAGTAATTTGATATACAAACATGAGAAATACAGCAACAAGGGATAGCTGGCCATTAATAATAGGTAAACTGGAATTTCGTTATCCCGAACTATCAAAGAAAGACTTAGACTTTAAAGAACAAGAAGAAGAGCAGGAACTGATGGAGAAAATAGAAGGAATTACCGGAAAATCGTGGAAACAACTCATGCTTGAAATAAATACGCTTTTACTCGATGAGTAAAAACTCCATGCTTTGTACTTCTAAATAATTGAATATTAATTTAAAAACTAAAAATTATGGCATTTAAATTACCAGAACTAGGCTTTGAATATGATGCCCTGGAACCACATATTGACGCAAAAACGATGGAGACACACCACAGTAAACATCATGCAGCATATTTGAAAAAGTTTAATGCTGCTATTGAAAACACCGAGCTGGACCAAAAAACACCAGCTACCATCTTTTCTAAAGTATCAGCATATAGCGACGCAATTAGAAATAATGGAGGTGGTTTTTACAACCATGCTTTGTTTTGGCAGTTTTTAACACCACAACAAAACGAAACGCTTGATCCCAAACTGGCTGATGCCATTAACCAGTATTTTGGAACGTTTGAAAAGTTTAAAGAAGAGTTTTCTGACGCCGCAGCCAAACAGTTTGGATCCGGATGGGCATGGTTGGTGAAAAAAAGCAACAAAGAATTGGTCATTACTTCAACACCCAATCAGGATAATCCTTTAATGGATATTAATCCTGTAAAAGGAACCCCCATTCTATGTCTGGATGTATGGGAACACGCTTATTATTTAAAATACCAAAACAGGCGGCCCGATTATATTAAAGCATTTTGGAATGTTGTGAACTGGAGGAAAGTAGCAGAATTATATAATAACTAAAAATTAAAACTGTAATGAAAAATTATCACGAATCCCCGGAGCAGCTCTCCGAACAAACAAAAGATTACATCAGGGCACTGAACTCCCTTAAAGAAGAAATTGAAGCTGTTGACTGGTATCAGCAAAGAGTCGACGCTGCATCTGATAAACATCTCAAAAAAATTCTAATGCACAACAGGAATGAAGAAATGGAACATGCCTGTATGGCACTGGAATGGTTGAGACGAAACATGAAGGGATGGGATGAAATGATGCGAACCTATCTTTTTACAGAAAAAGAAATTACAAAAATTGAAAACGACTAAAAAAAATTAACCATGAATATTTTAAAGAAAAATATAGCACCTATTACAGATAAAGCCTGGGAAGAAATTGTCGATCAGGCTTCCGAAATATTTAAAGTATATTTAACCAATCGCAAATTTGTTGATATTGAGGGACCTACGGGACTTGAGCAAGGAGGCGTTTCAACAGGAAGGCTAATTTTACCTAAAAACCAATCAAAAACAGGAATAAATTATGGTCTGAGGGAAGTTATACCTTTTGTTGAAATTCGAAAACCATTTGAATTAGACATTTGGGAGCTCGATAACATAGAACGTGGAGCAAAAGACGTTGATTTAGAGCCCCTTGAAAATGCTGCAAAAGAGGTAGCCTTGTTTGAAGAAAGTGCTGTTTTCAACGGATTTAAAGAAGGTAAAATAGTTGGCCTTAATGAAGTTGCAGAACACCCTGCAGTAGAGATTCCGGAAAATCCTGATGAATTTCTGAAGCTGATAGGCAGTCAGGTAACCAGCTTCCGCAAAGATGGCGTTGAAGGGCCTTATACGCTTGTTATATACGATGAAATATGGCAAAATCTAATCAATATGGCCAACAGGTATCCCATAATAAAGCAATTGAAAGAACTAACAAAAGGTAAGGTGATTATTAATCGAAACAGTGCCAATTCCTATTTAGTTTCTGAACGTGGTGGCGATTTTGAATTGATCCTTGGACAGGATTTATCAATTGGTTATGATGGTCATGCCAACGATAAAGTAAAGTTATATTTTACTGAATCTTTCACATTCAGGGTTCTGGCAAAGGAAGCTGTCAGGGTCTTAACTAATAAAAAGTAAATATTATCAGAATCCTTGCATGAATACGCCTCCTAACTGTCATTAAAAAATGCAACTATGGATCATCGCTCAGGCAATTATAATAATCATCAGCACAATCCTGGTCATACTAATAGCAGGCACCATCATCATATTGATAAAACATTAAATAAAAATTTTGAATTTGCAATTTCTCTAACAAAAGAGGCCCTTAAAAATGAGGGATTTGGAGTACTGTCAGAAATTGACATCCAAGATAAACTGAAGGAAAAACTTGCTGTAGATTTCAGGAGATATATAATATTAGGAGCTTGTAATCCTCCTTTGGCCTATGAAGCCCTAAAATCAGAGGATAAAATTGGAGCCATGCTTCCATGCAATGTGATAGTTCAGGAATTGGGGCAAAACAGCGTAGAAATAGCGGCAGTAGACCCAGTTGCCTCAATGATGGCAATAGAAAATAAAACTCTGGAACCGGTTGCCGCTAAAGTTAAAGAAAAACTTGAAAAGGTGATTTTCTCAATTAATTAATGAGACGGCTAAAACTAATATTTTCTGTAAACTGCCGCTTAGCGGGTCTCTAACAGGCCGACGTACAGACTTAAGTTTCGTTGCTATTCATAAAATTATCCGCTTAGCGGCTTTTCGTAGCGGACTCAATATTTGGATATTTATTCGCATTTGAACTCATCTTATTGGATTTTTATTTTTAGCAATAGGAGCTTTATTATATCTAAAACTGTAACTAAATCTTAACGGTATGAGAGTATACATTAAATACATGGTAAGCCAACGCTGCAAAATGCGGGTGATGGATGAGCTTAAAAAACTTGGGCTTCACTTTGTAATTGTGGATTTGGGTGTAGTGGATGTTATGGAAAACATTACAAAAGAGCAACTTCGCCAAATAAAAGCGACACTATTAAAATCGGGTTTAGAATTAATGGAAGACAAGAAAGCTATATTGGTTGAAAAAATTAAAAACACCATAATTAAAATGGTGCATTATTCGGACAAATTGCCCAAAACTAATTTTTCTGATTATTTAAGCGAGAAATTAGAATACGATTATACCTATCTTGCAAATTTATTCACAGAAGTACAAGGAATCACAATTGAAAAATTTATCATTTCCCATAAAATAGAAAGAGTAAAGGAACTGATTGTTTATGATGAATTAAACCTAACCGAAATTGCATGGAATATGCATTACAGCAGTGTTGCGCATTTATCTAATCAGTTTAAGAAAATTACGGGGCTTACTCCTTCACAATTCAAATCATTAAAGAAAAAAAAACTGGTTGAAATTGAAAATATTTGATCATATAATGGACGAATACACTCTAAAAACTCAGTTTTTAGAAATTAGCTTTGCTGAGCCCTTCGGGGTTCATGTTAATCTATAGTTTTGTAATGCACTGATTATCAATATGTAAAATTCGTGAACAAAGACTTATTAGAGTAGACTCATTAATACCAATTATAATTAGGCAATAGTTTACCCCTTAACAGGTCTTGTTACTGAAAATCTATTTACCATTTGGTGTAAACTACCGCAAATTCAAATTACCAATAAAACCATGAAAGGAACTTTTTCATTTTCGGCAATTATCTCTGGATTATTGGTGCTGGTTGCTTTAATATCTAATAATAATATGACAAATATATATAGGCTTGAAATACAGGGCGCAGGTCTGATAGAGCCTAAGGGCTGGATACATGAACAGTTAAAGCAGGATTTGGAGGAAGGTTATATTGGGCAATTCGACAAGGTACATCATAGCGTTACGCACAATGTTTTTGTAAAACAGAACAGATTAAGCAAAAGAAAATTTACCCTGCGCAAAGAATGGTGGAGTGGAGAACATGAAGGGTATTGGAAAGATGGTGTTATTCGGATGGCTTATTTAACACATAATGAAAAGTATATTGAAAGGGCAAGACAATGGGTTGATGAAATAATTAATCATATTGGCGATGATGGATATATTGGAATATATAAAGATTGTGACGGCCCTAATTGTCGCTTCAACCACATCCGGGGAAATGGGGAATTGTGGACTACCAGTCGTATAGTTATGGCCTTGCTCGCATATTATGAATTTACCAACGATAAAAAAGTACTTGATGCTGCAATAAACGCAGTAAAACTTGTAATGGAAGAATACAGCAATAAAAACTATTTTGCTGTGGAATCAAATGGTGGAGGAGTAAGTCATGGAGTTGGGTTTTTCGAAACCCTGGAATGGTTATACAGGATAACTAAAAAGACTGAATATTTAGAATTTGCCCAAAAACTTTACAAAGATTTTAATAATGGCAAATTCAGAGACGATGACCTTAAAACCATTAACTTACTGGACAGCCAGGAATTATTCAGTAAACATGGTGCTCATGTGGCCGAGGGACTGTTTGTCCCAAGGTTTATTGCCAACATTGCTAAAAATCAAGAATATAATAAAGCTGCCAATAATGTAATTCCTAAACTAAAAGAACATTTAACACCAGGCGGTGCCATGCGATGCGATGAATGGATAAAAGGACGTGAAGGTACAGCTGATGAGCGCTACGAGTACTGTGGTATAGCCGAAATGATTAGCCCATTGAACAAAATGATTGCTTTTACAGGAAACTATCAACTGGCTGATTTAATTGAGACTATGACCTTTAATGCCGGACAGGGTGCACGTTTTCCAACTTTAACTGCACTTTCTTATTTAACATCCGACAATAGGATTAAAATAAATCATCGGGAGTTAGTTCGCAGAGAATCATATGATGCGGCACATTTAGCAGCAGTTTGTTGCGTACTTAATGGAAGCAGGCTTATGCCCTACTATGTTGAAGGCATGTGGATGAAAGATTTAAATTCCAATGCAATAGTAGCTATGTTGTTTGGCCCAAGTGAATTTAATACTACTATTAACGAGGTGCCAGTTTCAATAAAAGAGGAAACCAGCTACCCTTTTTCGGATACCCTTACTTTTAAAATCAACCCTGAAAAAAATATTGAGTTTGCATTTATTGTTAGAAGACCTTATGGTTGTAAAAATGTAAAAATTGAGGCTCCGGAAACAACACAAATTGAACAACAAGAAACTAAAATAATACTTTTAAATACCTGGAAAAAAGGCGACATGGTAAAAGTAACTTTTGATTTTGACATTTTGAAAGTAAAACAACCCTCATCAAAAACAGTGGAAGAAAGTGGATTTTACCTAAAAAGAGGTGCTTTGGTTTATGCTTTACCCTTTAAATATACTGTTGATACAGTTAAAGAACATAATAACAGTGGTTTTTATCGCTACAAGATTAAACCTGAAGATACAGAAAGCTGGAAACTTAAAATAGAGGCCAACGATAACTTTGAATTCTACCAGGCTACTGGTGACGATACTGAACAAAAATCATGGGATAAGCCCAAGGTTTTCCTTAAAGGGGTATTAAGAAATAAATACATGGAAAAAGAAAAGATTAAACTAATACCAATGGGGCACACAATATTTCGAAGGGTGACATTTTCAGAAGCAAAAAAATTTTAAAAACAAATTCAAAAAATTAAAGAAATGAAAAATAAATTTAGTATCGTAATTTGTGTATATAATGAAGAAGAAACAATTAAAAATGTTGCAACTAAGTGTCGTAAATTCAATCCTTTATGCGAAATTGTTGTTGTGGATGATGGTTCGGACGACAGCACAAAAGAGATACTGTTAAAACTAGAACCTAAATTAAGGTTTAAATATATCCGCCTTCCACAAAACAAGGGGAAGAGCAATGCAATGGTTGTTGGGGTTGAAAACTCAAGCTACGAAACCATTTTATTCTTTGATGCTGATGTATCCGGAATAAAAAAAGGGCATTTTAAGCAATTGCTAAAACCAATATTTAAAGGAAACGCAGATATGGTTTTGGGTACTCCATCAGATACATTAATTGATTACAAGATTAATCCTTTTAAAAGTTTAACCGGAGAGCGGGCACTATTAAAAAATGATATTATTCCGATTCTTGAAGATATCAGGGAAATAAGATTTGGTGTAGAAACCTACATCAACCTTTATTTCCAGGCACATGGAAAAAAAATTAAATATACCTTACTTAAAGGATTAAAACATCCTACTAAATATGACAAAACAACTGCCGTGCAAGCGACAAAGGAGTTTTTAATTGAAGGAAAAGAAATTGCGGTAACACTTTTACAAAACCATGATTTGATTTCGAAACGAATAAGTGAGTCGTATAAGGGAAAAAGCGAAAAAATAAAAAATTCATTTAAAGATTTACAAGAAGAAATAAATGAAAAAATACAGGCATTACTAAAAAATAATGGATAAAAGGAAAATTTATCAGGCTATTATTTTTTTTGTGATAGGAATCCTTTTATTCTGGTGGGTTTATAAAGATACCAACTTCAAAACTTTAAAGGAACAAATTGTGAGATTCGACTCATTTTGGATAGGCGTTTCGATCATATTAAATTTAATTTGCCAGGTAGTAAGGACACATCGATGGAGAATGCTTTTTCAGCCATTGGGGCATTCGCCCAGGTTTTACAATTTGTTTTTGGCAGTTTTAATCATGGCTTTTACCAATCAAATTATACCCAGGGGAGGTGAAATTACAAGACTTGCAGTAATTAATAAAACTGAAAGAATTTCTTTTTCAAAACTACTGGGAATAGCCCTGGTTGAAAGGTTAACAGATTTTCTTCTGCTTATCATTATTTTTCTTGGAATTTTAACCTTGTATTTTCCGACGATAAAGCAATTATTAAGTGCAGAAACAATGGCTTTGGAGCAAATAAACTATAAACAATATCTGATTATTTTTGTGGCCTTGATATGCATTTTAATAGTCATTTATTTAATGGTAAAAAAAATCAACTTATTTATAAAATTAACACACAAAATAAATGAAATCAAAAGAGATATCATTACAGGATTTAAAACAATATTTCAACTGAGCAATAAAACAATATATCTTTTAGATTCAATACTTATTTACGTATTATGGTTGTTTATGTTTTATGCATTGTTCCCGGCATATCCCCCTACCCAAAATTTATCAATAAAGGCGCTTGTGTTTACATTTGGCCTGGCAACTTTCGCTTTTCTTTTACCTATACAATCGGGTATTGGTGCCTGGCATTTTGTGGTGGTACAATGTTTGTTACTGTTTGATGTAGGCATGGAACAAGGGAAAGCATTTTCTTTGGTAGCCCATGCAGCAACTAATTTCATCTATTTGGTTTTTGGTGCTATAGCTTTTTTATTGGTCCCATTATTAAATCGAAGCCCTGATTTTAAAAGTACACAGCAAATTGAACTCTAAAGGACCAGACTAATTAGACCATGGATAAGCGATTATCTTGTATAGGATATTTTTGATTGGATTTTACCATCTCTTTTCTGAACAATCAAACTAACCCGTTTTTCCATGGCTATTTTTTTTGCATTTGAAACAGCCTCCTTTTTTTTATCAAACACAAGCCTTAGTTGATCCTCTTTTTCTTTTTTTATAGCCCACCCTTTTTTTTACCGGAATAACATACACATCTTCACCATGGTTTTTATCATCACTTGATGACGGTGGAACATCAATTCCCCGATTTGCAGCCCAGTCCTTTGCCCGGCTTATTGATGTTGGAATGGCAACATTTGAGTCCATTTCCTTTTTCTCAATTAGTGCATTTAATATTTCAATGGCCTTTTCCCTAATCTCAGGCATAAGGTTTTTCATTGAAGCAGGATAATTTTTGTTAGAATATGACATAATATTTGCATTTATAGTTGTAAATAATTAATAAGCCCTCCAACGAGTATAATATTTTTCTGTCTTTCTGTTAATTGGCAACGCAATTTAATTTCATCATTGTTGCTATAGATTGTAATTGTGTTATCAGATTTAATAGCTTCAACAATATTTTTAAACGCTATAGTATTGTCAGGTTCAATTTTTTCATAATCATCGGGTGATTCAAAAATAAAAGGGATGATTCCAAAGTTAACCAGATTTTGAAAGCCGATTCTTGCAAAGCTTTTAGCTATTACAGCTTTTTGACCCAAATATCGGGGTGCAATGGCAGCATGTTCCCTGCTGGAACCTTGTGCATAATTTTCTCCTGCCACAACCAAGTGGCCACCATGTGAATGTAAGGCTTTTTTTGCCAATTGCTCAAAATTTTTATTGATGACATAAAAAGCATACATACTAATTGCAGCAATATTACTCCTAAGCGGTAAAACTTCAGCACCCGCTTTTAAAATTTCATCAGTTGATATATTATCGCCCATTTTTAATAAAACAGGTACATTAAAGTTGTTCTCAAGGGGCTTAAAATCTGGAAGGGATTTAATATTTGGCCCTTTTCTTAAATCAATACGGTGGCCTTTAATCGCGGGAGGGACCAGCATTGTCGAATTTATTGATACTTTACCAGGGGCTTTATATTTTGGATATGCCATTGTTTTACCCCATTCAACCGGGTTGGTAATTTGTCCATTAAGAGCTGAAGCTGCTGCTGTTTCCGGACTACAAAGATACACCTTGTCATCTGGAGTACCTGATCTGCCTGGGAAATTTCTAGGCATGGTACGCAGGCTGATTGTATTTGATGAGGGTGCCTGCCCCATTCCTATGCATCCCATGCACCCGGTTTGATGAAACCTGGCACCAGCTTTAATGAAATCAGTTAAAGCTCCTGTTTTTCCTAAATCTTCGATTTTTTGTCTCGATGATGGGTTTATATCCAGAGATACTTCTGTGGGGAGAATTTTTCCTTTCACAATTTGACTAACTATCCAGAAGTCCCGTAAGCCGGGATTGGCAGATGAGCCAATAACTACCTGTGAAATTGGCTTGCCGGCTACCTGATCAACTGTAACAACGTTGCCGGGACTTCCCGGGGTGGCAATCAAAGGAACTACTTCACTTAAATTTATCTTTTCGTATTTATCATAGGAAGCTCCTTCATCAGCAATAATTTGTTGCCAGTCGTCTTCACGGCCTTCTTGTGCAAGCATGGCCTTTGTTACTTTATCAGAAGGGAATACAGAGGTAGTAGCGCCCAGTTCAGCTCCCATATTGGCAATTACATGCCTGTCCCAGGTACTCAAATACTTTAAACCATCTCCAAAATATTCAATAATGTAGCCAACACCACCTTTAACGTCGTATCTTCTTAACATTTCAAGAATAACATCTTTGGCGCTAACCCAGTCGTTTAATTTACCGGTTAACTCCACACCTAAAATCTTTGGCATTGTTATATAAAACAGCTTGCCACTGGCAGCCATTGCTACATCAAGCCCACCGCTTCCAATGGCGAGCATCCCCAAACTTCCTGCTGAGCATGTATGGCTGTCAGAACCTATCATCGATTTACCTGGCTGGCCAAACCTTTCCATATGAACAACATGGCTAATGCCGTTTCCTGGCCGGCTATACCAGTAACCGAACTTTGTAGCAGCCGATTGTAAAAATGTATGATCATCTGCATTTTTATAATCGGTTTGTAAAAGATTATGATCCACATACTGAACAGCCACTGCTGTTTTTGCTTGCACAAGTCCAATCTTTTCCAACTCAAGCATAATCAATGTTCCTGTAGCATCTTGTTGCAAAATATGATCTATTTTTAATCCAATTTCGCAGCCTGTTTTCATTTCACCTTCAATCAGGTGAGATTTTATAAGTTTTTGTGTTACATTTAGTTTTTTCATCGTGTTATTATTAATTTGCTTCATTCATTTCTTTTTTCATTTCCGCACTAATCATATCGTTGTATTTGGTTGATGGTCTTAATATAAGTCGAATCCCCCTGTCGAAAGTGAAGTAGTTCCATATCCAGTTGGCAAAAACGACTATTTTATTTCTAAAACCTACTAAAAACATAATGTGTACAATCATCCAGATAAACCAACCGGCAAAACCTCCCAACTTTATATTATTGGGTAAATCTGCTACTGATTTATTTCTTCCTATCGTAGCCAAAACTCCTTTATTTTTATAGACAAAGGGCTTAAAAAGTTGCCTTTTATGGTCTTTTTTAAGGTTTTTTGCCAGATGCCTGCCTTGCTGTATAGCAACCTGGGCAAGACCGGGAAGGCCTTTTGAATAATTATCACTTTGCATAAAAGCCACATCACCAATAGCAAAAATATTATTGTAAACATGATTTGTTTCGGCATTGCTATAAACCTGGTTAAACTTATTCACCCACAGTTTACCTTTGTGGATACTTTTTGTGTCAAAACCATCAATAAGGTTTCCTTTTACACCCGCTGCCCAGATTAAAGTATCAGTTTTAATCTTTTCCCCATTGTTTAATACTACTATCTCACCGTCATATCGCTCTGTTAAACAGTTTAATTTTACTTCCACACCCATTTTTTTAAGATATGTATGTGCTGTTTCTCCGGATTGTTTCGACATTGCGGGTAAAACTCTGTCCAGCCCTTCTATTAAGTATATCTTGAGTTTTTCAATTGGCAAATCAGGGTAATCATTTGGTAAAATATGAGATTTCAGTTCTGCAAGGGCACCGCAAACTTCAACCCCAGTTGGTCCAGCACCTACAATTACAAAATTTAGGTATTGTTCTTCGAAATACTCATGATTTAATACTTCCAATTTTTCTAATTGTTGAAAAATATGGCTTCTTAAATCTAATGCATGGGTAACCTGCTTAACAGGGAACGCATTTTGTGCAATACTCTGATTATTGAAATAATTAACTTTAGCACCTGTGGCAACAACTAAATAATCATATGTAAGATTACCTATAGTAGTTTCAACGGTGTTAAGTTCCGGATAAACACGATTAACTTTTAGCATCCTGAAATAAGTATTTTTCTTTCTTTTAATAATTTTCCTGTACGGTCCGGATATTGAATCGGGTTCTAGCCCTGCCGTTGCAACCTGGTAGAGTAGAGGCTGAAAAGTATGATAATTGTACCTGTCAAGCAACACAATCTGAAAGTCATCACCTGAAAGTTTTTTTAATAAGTTCATTCCTCCAAAACCGCCTCCAACAATTACTATCCTGGGTTTTCCAGAGTTTGGTATATTTAAAGAAAATAATAGCTTTTTATTCATGGTTCTCAATATTTTATACACAAAGTCAATTGTCTTCGGGTAAAACAATCATCTTGCTCAAGAGCAATCTGCGTATAATTGTACATTAATTGTATTTCTTATGTTTTATGTTTAATTCGAAAAAAGTATTCCAAAAAAAGGGAAAAAATGTTTCTCATTTGTTAAATTAAATAGTTTAATATCTGCCGAGTATCTAAACCATTAATAAAAAGCATTTTAGGCAATATTTACTGAATTTGTTTATACTTCAACTACTACCAATTGAATCCTGAAGCTAAATGGCCTATTTAAGTTTTGAGGATTTTTTACACATTTTTTCTATTAAATTCTACATTTCGTAATTTGACACTTTTCTACTTCTACAAAAAAACACGCATGTTTACTAGTGTTTCAAAGACTCCTGATGATAATGCTGTCAGCGTGGTACGTCTATTGATATTTTATTACATAAAACTTAAAATAAAAAGTCATGAAATCAATTTCAATTGAAGAATTAAAAAATAAACTCACAACCGAAAAAGAATTAATATTGGTTGACGTATTAGAAGAAACTGACTTTAAAAAGTCGCATATAAAAGGTGCTGTAAATATCCCACTTAAAAGAATTGCTACCGAAGCAAAAAAAAGATTTGACAAAGAAGATCTAATTGTGGTTTATTGTTCAAATTATAATTGTTCTGCCAGTCCAACTGCTGCCAAAAAGCTTGAAAACATAGGTTTTAAAAATGTATATGATTATGAGGGTGGCAAAAAAGAATGGGAGAATGCAGGATTGCCCATGGAATTTAACTAAAAGAACAAACACACTTACCAGTAAATTTATTCATTTATAAATTACAAAATGGCAACAAACAATAAGGCAAAAATAATAGAGTTTGAAAACCAGGAATGGCTCGAATCAATTGACTACATTATTAAAAATGAAGATGATGAAAGAGCTATTGAAATCATCAGTTTGTTGATGGAAAGGGCAGAAAAGAATGGGATTAGGCTCAAAGCAAAACTAAACACACCTTATATAAATACCATTTCAAAGGAAAATGAAGTTGCTTATCCAGGCGACAGAGGGTTGGAGCGGAAAATAAAAAGTATTATTCGCTGGAATGCAATGGCCATGGTGGTGCAGGGGAACAGAAAAAAGGAAGGAATTGGTGGTCACATATCTACTTATGCTTCAGCTGCTACTTTGTATGAGGTGGGATTCAATCATTTTTTTAAAGGAGGTGACAAAACTCCTGATATCATTTATTTTCAGGGACATGCCTCACCAGGTATTTACGCGCGTTCTTTTTTAGAAGGAAGATTATCGGAGAAAATGCTTGAGAACTTCCGCAGAGAATTAAATCCAAAAGGAGGGCTTACTTCTTATCCTCACCCCCGTTTGATGGAAAAATACTGGCAATTTCCAACTGTTTCAATGGGACTTTCCCCCATTATGGCTATTTATCAGGCAAGATTTAATCAATATTTGCAAGACAAAGGCTTGCTTGATGCACCAAATCAAAAAGTATGGGCCTTTTTAGGCGATGGCGAAATGGATGAACCAGAATCGAAAGGAGCGTTAACATTGGCTGCCCGGGAAGAGCTGGACAACCTGATTTTTGTTATCAACTGCAACTTACATAGGCTGGATAGTCCGGTTCGTGGAAACAGTTCAATCATACAGGAATTAGAAGGTGCTTTTGCAGGGGCTGGATGGAATGTTATCAAAGTGGTGCTCGGAGAAAACTGGGATCCCTTACTAGAAAAGGATGAAACAGGATTATTAAAGAAACGTTTGGGTGAGCTGGTTGACGGTCAACGCCAGAAATATTCAATATCCGAAGGTGATTTCATTAGAAAAAGTTTTTTTGGCAAATATCAGGAATTAGTATCGCTGGTTGAAAATTTAAGCAATGAAGAAATTGCCAAATTGAAACGTGGAGGGCATGATCCCTTAAAAGTATTTAATGCTTACAAAGCTGCCTCAGAAAATAAAGGTTCTCCAACAGTAATACTTGCACAAACCATTAAAGGGTACGGCCTTGGTGAAGCTGGCGAAGGCAGAAATATTACTCACCAACAAAAAAAAATGAATGAGGATGAACTCCGGCATTTCAGGGATCGTTTCAACATACCAATACCTGATGAAAAATTAGGAGAAGCCTCATTTTACAAACCTGATGAGCAAAGCAAAGAAATAAAATATTTAAAGGAAAAACGTGAAAAGTTGGGAGGCTTTTTACCTAAAAGAAACAATAAACCTCCAGCATTTACTATGCCCGAAGATAAAGTTTTTGATGAATTTTTTAAAGGTTCTGGCGAAAGGGAAGTAGCCACCACTATGGCTATGGTTCAATTAATGTCAAAATTGTTAAAAGATAAAAATATAGGTCGTTTAGTTGTTCCTATTGTACCCGATGAGGCAAGAACTTTTGGCATGGATGCCTTATTCAGGCAGGTGGGAATATACGCTCATAAGGGGCAACTTTATGAGCCGGTTGATAAAGAACACCTTCTTTATTACAAAGAGGCAAAAAACGGGGCAATCCTTGAAGAAGGAATAACCGAGGCTGGCGCAATGTCGTCTTTTATTGCTGCGGGTACTGCTTATTCCACACATCAAATAAATACGATACCTTTTTTTATTTTTTATTCAATGTTTGGCTTTCAACGAATAGGCGATTTAATATGGGCTGCTGCAGATGCAAGAACCAAAGGTTTTCTAATTGGTGGAACTTCAGGGAGAACAACCCTTGCAGGAGAAGGCCTACAACACCAGGACGGACAAAGTCACTTGTTGGCCATGTCGGTTCCATGCCTGATGGCATACGATCCTGCTTTTGCTTTCGAGCTGGCTATTATTGTTGAAGATGGCATTAAACGCATGTACAAAAACGGTGAAGCTATTTTTTATTACATCACCGTAATGAACGAAAAATACCAAATGCCTGCTATGCCTTCATCAAAAAGTGTAAAAGAAGGCATACTAAAAGGAATGTACAAATATAAATCGTCAAAAGGCAATAAGCACAATGTTAACCTCTTAGGCAGCGGAACTATTTTGAATGAGGCGCTTAAAGCTTCAGAAATATTAAAAAACGATTACGATATCTCTTGTGATGTTTGGAGTGTTACCAGCTATAAAAGTTTGTATGATGACGCCATTGAAACCTCCAGAACAAACAGATTGAAAGGAGAGACTAAAAAAAATTATATTCAGGAATGCGTTGAGGATAAGGAAGGTGTTTTCGTAGCTGTAAGCGATTACCAGAAAGCTTTACCATTGAGCATTTCGAAATGGTTTCCGGGTTCATTTGTAGCTCTGGGTACCGATGGATTTGGCCTGAGTGATCACAGAGACGAACTGCGTGAACATTTTGAGGTAAATGCAAAACATATTGTTTGGAATGCTCTGATTAGTCTGCATGAACAAGGTAAAATAAAAAAAGAATTATTGGATAAAGCAAAAAAAGCCTTAAAAATTGGCAGTAAAAAATCGCCAGTCCAAATATAAACACCAGACCATTAAGGAATTAATATAAAAAGACTTGAAACAAAGCTGAAAATTAATACAACAACCATGATAAAAGAGATAAAAATACCTGATATTGCAGAAAATGTCGACACCGGTTTAATCGCGGCCATTTTAGTTGCTGAAGGCGATATGGTTAAGGTTGATCAGGCATTGGTAGAGGTAGAAACAGATAAGGCAACTACTGAAATACCCTCAGATTATGATGGGACCATAAAAGAAATTAAAGTAAACGAAGGGGATGAAGTAAAAGTGAACCAGGTAATCATTATTTTAGAAGTGAGTGATACTGAAAATAATGAGGATGATAAAGCTGGTAAAATAGCGGAAAAGCCAGAAAAGGAGGAAGAGCAAAAGGATACGGACGAAAAAGAGCTTGAAGAAAAACAAGATACACATAATGAACAGGAGGAGAAAGAAAACAAGGCATCTGAGAAAGATAAAAAAGACCAGACTGCCTCTCCCCTTGCTAAAAAGATTGCCCGGGAAAATAATGTAAACATGGCTGAAGTTGAAGGCTCAGGGCCCGGTAACCGGGTTTCAAAAAGCGATATTGAAAACTTTATCGAACAAAGAGATAAAAGCTCCCAAACGCAAGATAAGAAGGGGCCTGGTTTTATTGAACAGGGTGCAGTTACCAAAAAGCCAATGAACAATATTGGTAAAATAACGGCCAAAACCATGCTCGACGCCTGGCAATCCATACCTCATGTAACGCAATTTGATGAAGCAGACATCACTAACTTAGAGGAATTTAGAAAGCAAAATCAGGAAAAAATTGAAAAACATGGCGGAAAATTAACCATCACCGCAATTTTGTTGAAGATAGCAGGATTTGCCCTCCAGAAATTTGCTGTTTTTAATTCCAGTTTGGATTGGGAAAACCAGGAAATTATTTACAAAAACTACTATAATATTAGCGTGGCAGTGGATACTCCACAAGGGTTATTGGTGCCTGTTGTACGAGATGTTAATAAAAAGTCACTACTGGAAATAGCTGTTGAATTAACCGAGCTTGCAAAAAAGGCAAGGAATAAAAAAATATCACCAGATGAATTGCAAGGGGGTAATTTTACAATTTCCAATCTTGGTGGAATAGGAGGAACTGGTTTTACTCCAATTGTTTATCCTCCACAGGTTGCTATTTTAGGAGTTTCCAGGGCCAAATACAAGCAAGTATTTATGGATGATACTTTTAAAAAACGCCTGGTTATTCCCTTATCGCTATCATATGATCACCGGGTGATAAATGGTGCCGATGGTGCTCGTTTTTTACGCTGGATTTGCGATGTGATAGAAGATCCTTACGCATTATTTTATTAAAATCAGAGGGTTTAGCTGAAGTCAAAATTTAAAAAAATAGAAAAGTAATGAAGTTAACTATAATTAGTGATATAAGGGGACAATCAAAAACAATTATCCCATATGGTCTGGAATTGGCAAAGCAATTAAAATCGGAGGTTGACATTGTCCACATAATAGATTCAAGAACAAAGCAAGGAAAATACAGTCCGTATGCAGACTCTCAAAGTATTACCCCTGGAAATATACTTTCGCATAAACAAATTATTGAAAATGAAAAAATTGGGGCAAACAAAATATTAGATAAAATACTAAGCAAAGAAGCCTCTAAACTCAATTATCCTTTAAAAATCAATGTAACTATTGAAGAAGGGTACTTAAAAAAGAAAATAAAAGAATTAGTTAAAGCAAACCAGGATTCATTGTTTTTAGTAAGCTCAGAACCTGATGATTACAACTTTCATTCAGCTAATGAAATTATTCAGACATTTAGGAAGACAGGAGCTTTTACACTCTTTGTGCCGCCAGAAAAAAAATTTGCCGGAATCAACCAGGTGTTATTATTAATTAATTTTGATTTGAACGATATAACACACAATATTTCTTTTCTTAATTTTTTTAAGCCTACTATTTTTGCACTTGATATTGCAGAAAATACAATTGAAAAGGATAAAAAAAGCATAAAATGGCTCATGGAAGCTGAAAAATACCTGTTAACTGATATTAGCATCCAAAAAATTATTTTAAAGGGCAGCAATTATTTAGATATGTTAAAAAATCATATCGGCAATAGCAAACATGATGTTGTTTTAAACCTTAAAAAGAAACCAACTTTGATAGGTCATAAAGATGATGAAAAGCTGTTAAGAAGGCTAATTGAAAACCCTCAATTGCCAGTTTTACAGCCTTTTTAGTTTTTAAGTAGTGTATTTTGGTTGCCACCACAAACCAACTCCATGGCCTATTACTGTAAATAAATTGTTCCGCATTATATTTATTGCTGACAGCTAACAATCCATAAAAATGATGCTTCCTAAAGGGTTGAATTGAATTTTAAATTAGGTTTGATTATACTGTTACCGCCAGTACTTCATCCTTTCTTAAGTTTCTTGAGTTGTTTTTGATAAGCCTGAAAATAATTTCTTTGTGTTTTTTCATCCAAAAAAGAAGAAAAAGTTAATTTTTCAACTAAATCAGTCTTACTAAGCATTGTATTTAGTATGTCGTCATAAACTTTTTCATTAATCCCAGCTTTTTCTGATAAAATTCTAAATTGTGAAAAGACTTTACCTTGCGCCAAGGTTTTAGGTAAAAGCCCATCTTCTAAAGCGAAATCTTTGTCCTCAATATGGATCCTACTATTTAACAAATCATAAGCAGGGCTTAATTTAAAATCTCCCATTGAGGTTTCAATTAATGAAAAATTTTTAAAATGAGCATCACCATTCGAAAATAAATAATTGAACATTAATATTTTCAAGAGCTTTGGGGCTTCTAAGAGATATGCAGGAACGAACTTTTTCATTATTTTAAATAATTCAAGACAATTTCCTGAATACTTATAGTGCTCTCCATGTGTTTGCGGTGTTCTTTTTGAAAGTGAGGCAAAATCCTCTTGTGCTAATTTCGAACCATCTTCTCTTAAATCAAACCGCTTTGTAATATATGCAGGGGAACCATTCTTGAAAAATATTAATGCGTTTTCAGCTGTTTCTATTCCATACACTTGTTTTGCAATTTGCATTGTTAAATGTTCATTCGCAGGCATGCACTCCGGTCTTTTTCCTGCACCCGGAATAGGTTTAAGAATATATTCACCCTGCTCTCCTTCATTGATGAGCCGTAATTTGTTTTTTTCAAGTAACACTGAAAATTTCTCTTGCACACCCGAAATTGACATTCGTTTACGATTCTCATTAAATAGTTCATCCGTTTCTGAATTTGAAGCCGGTGAATCATAAGGCAATATATGATTTACTTTTTTTCCTTTAAATACTTTTGAAAGACATGCTCTGCTATAAGTTGTATGACCTTCAGCTAAAGTTCCTGGACAATATTTAATTTCATTTAAATTCACACAATTATTCTATTTTAATAACTTTTATTGCACCGATATTATCACTTTTTGCTGTTGTAAGTAGTAAACCAAAATAATCGTTTAAGTCCAACCTATTTAGCTTACAAACTATCTGTTTATTTGAACCCTCTGGTAGCATATTAAAAAAAAAGGGGAATAAAAAATCGGAATGATATTCTTGTTGAGATTTTGGCAATGTTAAACTAATAGCAGGTTTGGCGCCATCACTTATCCACGAATTATCATATTTAAAGGTAAAAGAACCATCATCATGCTGAATTAACATACCTGCTTCCTGGTCCTTATAAAGTATTTTTGCCTTCCTCATCAGTTATTTCCGTTTTAACCTTTAAACAAACTTCTAACCCTAATACATCAGCTATTTTCTGAATGGTCTGTAAAGTAGGGTTACCTTTGCCACTTTCAAATTGCTTTAGTGTTCTTAACCCAACTCCCGAAAGTTTTGCCAAGTTTTCCTGGTTAACCTTCAGGTTTTCTCTGCGTTCTTTTATTGTATTAATTAAATTCTCAAAGTGCATAATACTGCTCTTTTATTTGTAAAAATATAAAAATTTCCGATTTTAACCAAAAATAGAGCAATTAATTGCACTTTTAATTGAAATTGCAGTATAATTGATGATAAACCATGATAAATGTGTAGTATATTGCACTTTTGTTTGTATTCCTGCTAACAAGATTTAAAATACAATTGAGCTACTAACTTGCAGCAGCATAACCCAAAAAAAGGCAGTATCCTTCGAGAGATTACTGCCCTTTTTTGGGGCTCAACGGTGCATTAAATCCTATATTGTTTGGCAGAATTCAATTGATTAGCTATTCACCAATTGATGCAAGAGTTGCTTTAACTGATTTTGATTTTTCTTTGAGCCATTTTTTTGTTTCTGCCCAGTGGTCAGTTGATTCATTCTTAATTGTTTTAAGCTTCTCCTGAAGGTCGCCTTTTGATGACATTAATTCCTCTATTTTTTTATTCAGTACTTCTTTTACTTCTGAAGATTTGTCAACAGTTGATGTTTCAATTTCTTTTATTTTATCCGTTAGCTGATTTACTAATAGTTCTGCATATTGGAGCACACTATCTCTATCCTCTTCCATCTTTTTCATTAAATCATCGAACTTTTGTTTTGTTTTATCCCAATTTTCGGATGTAACATTTTTAAGGTTTTCAAATTCTTGAGTCAGTTCATCTCTTTTTTTAATTACATCCGATTGTTTTTTTTCAAGCTCCGCAATTTTACCAGCCAATTTTTCTGTGTTTTTTGAAATGTCTTTTCGTATGGCTTCATCCATTTCCTGAAAATCTCCAATTAACTTGTTTACTTTGGATTCAGTTTGTTTAAGATATTTTTCTTTTTCCATAATTTTTTTCTATTTTATATTAGTTCTTCTTTATCATTTAATGGGCTTCATGATAGACTAAAACAGGCACTTTTGATTTTTCAATAATCCTTTTTGTTTGATTGGTCGTAAACAGTTCTCTTAGAAAGCTCGCATTTTCTTTTAAAACAACAATCAGGTTTGCCTTGTTATTGGAAGCATAGTTACTAATCAAATCCGGAATATTGGTTTTATCTTTTTTATTAAGCAACTTTACGCTTAAATTATCATAATTAGTTTCTGTTTTTACTTTTTCCTGGAAACCTGTTTTTTTTATTTTCTCTTCAAAATCAGCATTATCTGTTATGTGTAAGGCAGTAATTCTGGGTAAGTAATTATTGGTAAGTCTGACCAGTTTTTTTATAGTTTCTAAGTCCTCTTTTACATAATCTGTTGCATAAACAATTTCTTTGAAAGACTCATATTTTTGGCTCAGCGGGATAATCCAAACAGGCAAATTGGTATTTTCTATTATCTCCATATTGGTAGGTGTTTGCGTCCAGAAATCTTGCGCTCCTTTACCTTCAATTACAATCATATCTGCATTTTTACTATCAATTAATTTATCAAAAAAAACAGATACCGAACCAACATGTGCTGTATATTCAATTGATAATTCTTCCGCAATATCTTTTTTAACTCTGTTAACTAATATCCCTAATGTTTCTTCTACTTCTTTTGAGTTTCTTATTAAACTTTCTCTCACCTGAACAACTCCTGCACCTGTGGATCCAGGGATACCCAATGGATAGTTAACGGGATCTTCAATATGCACCAGGTGAACCTGTTTTTTTAAGTCAATTGCCATGGCGGCAACATATTCAATAAAATCTTTTGATTGTTTAGGGTAATTTACAACTGCTATTAAAGTTTTCATAATATATAATTTTTCAGAGTTTATCTTGTTTATTAATAAAGGATGCAATTAGTGTACCTTGAAACAAAGGGAAAAGGTTGTGTATAGTAAACCTCCGTTTTATAATGCTTTCAGAAATGCTTAATATTTCTGAAGGAAGAGGCAGGAAACCAAATTGTAGAAAAACAAAGAATATTGAGGAATTTTTCTACATCAAATACTACCAACCAGGATTATTAGCGTTGCTGGGCACCTCATAGTTCATGATATTGGTAGCCCGGAATAACAATATCATGAAAATACAACTTCCATTCTTATTGAGCGGCGAAATCCTTTCATAACTGACTAATTATTAGGCGGGTACATGCTTGTCGAAGAAGATTATTAGGTTTTGGGAATTATTCAGATTGGATGGAACCTTTACATTCAGGAGCCTAGAAAAATGTAGTGTGAATATTATCCACAGTTTGTAGATTAT